>JBAWXD010000159.1:0-8713 GCA_037144275.1 Paludibacter sp.
TCTATTTGGTTTGTTTGATTATGCACCCAAATAGGGACAATTTTTTGGAAAAACTGATATTTGAACTGCGGATTTGTAGTTTGCATGTAGAATTTCTAATAACATTTCTGCCATTTGCTGACCTTTTGTCAGCCATTTTTTGTCGCTGGCTGAACTGTTTCTGCCTTTTTATGTCAAAAATAGAAATAAATCGTGTTTTTATCTTGTGGCACATCATTTGTAAAAAGCAAAACGTACAAATAGACGTACAAAACTAACATCAGAATAAACTGAAAAAATAAATATACAAATAAATAAAGTTATGGGAAAAATTATTGGAATTGACTTAGGAACCACCAACTCGTGTGTTTCTGTAATGGAAGGTAACGAACCTATCGTTATCGCCAACAGCGAAGGAAAACGTACCACTCCTTCAGTCGTTGGATTTGTTGAAGGTGGCGAACGTAAAGTAGGTGATCCTGCAAAACGTCAGGCCATTACCAACCCAACAAAAACTGTTTCTTCAATTAAACGATTTATGGGTGAATCCTACGATCGCTTAGCAAAAGAAATTGCCCGTGTACCATTTAAAGTGGTAAAAGGTGACAACAGTACGGCTCGTGTAGATATTGACGGTCGTATGTATTCTCCACAGGAAATTTCGGCTATCATTCTTCAAAAAATGAAAAAAACGGCTGAAGATTATCTGGGAACTGAAGTAACCGATGCAGTTATTACTGTTCCGGCTTATTTCAATGACTCACAACGTCAGGCAACGAAAGAAGCCGGCGAAATTGCAGGTCTGAATGTTCGTCGTATTATTAACGAACCTACAGCAGCTGCCCTGGCTTATGGTCTGGATAAAACCAACAAAGAAATGAAAATCGTGGTTTTCGACTGTGGTGGTGGAACTCATGACGTATCAGTCCTGGAGCTTGGTGACGGCGTATTTGAAGTAAAATCGACCGATGGTGATACTCACCTTGGGGGTGACGACTTTGACCACCGTATTATCGACTGGTTGGTTACTGAATTCAAAAACGAAAACAGCGGACTCGATTTAAGCAAAGACCCAATGGCTTTGCAACGATTGAAAGAAGCTGCAGAAAAAGCAAAAATCGAACTTTCGAATACCACTTCTTCGGAAATCAACTTGCCATACATTATGCCTGTTGACGGTGTGCCACGTCACCTGGTTCGTACTTTGACCCGTGCGAAATTCGAACAACTGATTGACGATTTGATTCAACGCACTATCGAACCTTGTCGTACTGCATTGAAAAATGCCGGTTTGACTATTGGCGATATTGACGAAATTATTTTGGTAGGTGGTTCAACCCGTATTCCGGCTATTCAAACAGCTGTTGAGAAATTCTTCGGAAAATCTCCTTCAAAAGGTGTAAATCCTGACGAAGTAGTGGCTGTAGGTGCTGCCATTCAGGGTGGAGTATTGAGCGGTGATGTTAAAGATGTATTGTTACTTGACGTTACACCACTTTCATTAGGTATTGAAACAATGGGTGGTGTAATGACCAAACTGATTGAATCGAATACCACCATCCCGACTAAAAAATCGGAAACATTTACTACTGCTGCTGATAATCAACCTTCGGTAGAAATTCATGTATTGCAGGGCGAACGTCCGACAGCTGTTCACAATAAATCACTGGGTCGTTTCCACTTAGATGGCATTATGCCTTCCCGTCGTGGTGAGCCACAGGTAGAAGTGACTTTTGATATTGACGCCAACGGTATTTTACATGTTTCCGCTAAAGATAAAGCTACCGGAAAAGTACAAAGTATCCGTATTGAAGCTTCTTCAGGCTTGAGCGATGCTGAAATCAAACGTATGAAAGATGAAGCTGCTGCCAATGCTGAAAGTGATGCTAAGGAAAAAGAAAAAATTGATAAGCTGAACCATGCTGACAGTTTGATTTTCCAGACTGAAAAACAGTTGAGCGAATTTGGCGATAAACTTCCGGCCGACAAAAAAGGTCCAATCGAAGCTGCACTTGCTAAACTAAAAGAAGCTCACAAGGCTCAGGATATTGACGGAATTGATGCTGCTACCAACGAACTGAATACGGTTTTCCAGGCTGCAAGCCAAGAAATGTACAATGCTCAGAATGCTCAAGGTGGAGAACAAGCTCAACCTAACGCCGGTGGACAACAAGCCCAAGGTGGAAATAAAGAAGGTGACGTAACTGACGTAGACTT
This sequence comes from Paludibacter sp., assembly GCA_037144275.1. GTDB lineage: Bacteria > Bacteroidota > Bacteroidia > Bacteroidales > Paludibacteraceae > Paludibacter. Next base: position 2,197 of record JBAWXD010000159.1, read on the forward strand.
TGAAGAAGTAAAATAGTCGCCATTGACAACATATTAACATGTATTGACTAACCTCTGTAAACCAAATGTTTACAGAGGTTTTTTATTTTTATTTTAATGCTTATCAATTTGTGTAATTGGTTTTTTAATAGTATATTTGTACCATATTTGTATCGCGCCTTATTTATAAAAGAATGTGCGCACTATAAATGCTTATAAGTTCTTAGTATGTTTTATTCTGTCTTATTTCCTACGACAATCTAAAATTTGAAGCTATGGGTTACAGCAAATTAAAAATCCCAAAAATCTGCGAGTGCTGCAAGAAACCATTCGAAGCTAAAACTGTCCTAACTCGATTCTGTAGTACCCAGTGTGTAAACAAAGCTGACCGTACAAGAAAGAAGGAAGCTAAAGAGCAGACCAATGCTCAAGCAGAAAAAGCGCAGAAAACAGAAGTAATTGCCGATATTCAAAGTCGCCCTTACATTTCCATTCCGGAAGCCACTCTTCTTTTCGGAATTTCAAAAGACACCTTACGCCGCCTGATTAAAAGCGGAAAGATACCGGCTCACAATCTTGGTCAAAGATTGACCAGGATAAGCCGGGTTCACCTCGAATCTCTGTTCGTTCCAATTGCTATGCCCGAACCGATACCTGAACCACCAAAAGAGTATAAGGCCGAAGACTGCTATACAATTGGTGAAGTTCAAAAGAAGTTTGGTATATCAGACAAAACCCTATACTTGGCAATCAAACGGCTGAACATAGACAAAATTCCAATCGGGAAATATGTATATGTCCCAAAAGAACAAATCGACAAAGTTTTTGCACCAACTCAATCTAATTAATATATGAAATTACTATCAAACACTAAAGCAACGGTTCGCATACGTAAAGCTGAAGACCGTAAAGAATGGTATCTTTATATTGAGAGTTACCCGGTTATTGTGGACGGCAAGGCAACAAGAGTACGGCAGTATTTGAACCGATCAGTTACCACTATCGAATGGGATAAAAAACGAACAGCAAGAACAGAACCTGACGGCAGCAAAACATATAAGCCAAAGCGAGATGATAACGGCTTGATTATATGCAAGAGCGAAATGGACCGTGCAAGTATTGTTTATGCTGATGGAATTCGCGCATTACGTCAAAAGGAATTTGATAATGCTGAACTTTACACAGATGATGATAATAGAAAGGTTGAAGCCAAACAGAAAGCAGAAACCAACTTCATTCTATACTTTGAAAAATTAGCCTACAAACGGAATAAAAACCGCTCAGAGAGCATTCTGTTAAGTTGGCTTTGCGTATATGACTATCTGAAGAAATTCGGTGGAGAAACACTACTATTTGCCAACCTTACTGAAAGTTGGTGCGAGGATTTCAAAGAATTTTTGCTTACAACCAAAAGTCGGAAATCAAGCGAAGCAATCTTAGCCCAAAATACAGCAGTAACTTATTACAGCATTTTCAAGGCAGCACTCAAAAAAGCATTTGTAGATGGCTATCTGACAACAGACCTGAGCGCAAAAACCAAAGGCATTAAGTTATTAGAAACCCGTCGGGAGTTCCTTACAATTGAAGAGCTAAACAAACTTGCAGAAACACCCTGCAACAACCCTACGTTGAAAAAAGCAGCTTTATTTTCAGCTCTCACAGGGTTGCGGTTATCCGATGTTCAAAAACTGACATGGAAAGAACTCGTTTTTGATGGTTCATTGTATAAAATCAATTTCACCCAGAAGAAAACGAAAGGAGTTGAATATATGCCTATTTCAGAGCAAGCCTATGGTATATGTGGAGAAAAAGGAGAAGCCAATGCACTTGTTTTTGAAAAGTTGCCCGATTCCGCTTGGATATCTTCACCACTCAAACACTGGGTAAAATCCGCAGGGATAAACAAAAAAATCACGTTCCATTGTTTCCGCCACACCTTTGCCACTTTGCAATTAACCAATGGCACAGATATTTATACAGTAAGCAAAATGCTTGGACATAAAGATTTGAAAGTAACACAAATCTATGCAAAGATTGTCGACGAAACAAAACAGAAAGCGGCCGGAGCTATTAAACTAAATTTAAATACGATATGAAAAAAATTCAGAGTATAATGTTTGGCGATCTTCGCCCCTGGCTTGAAAACAATTTGCAAGCCGAAGAATATTACAGACCACAGACACGTTCATTAAACACCATTCAACCGGTGTTTAATTCACTTTATGAATTAAATTTCATTCGACACATTTCCGACAAAACTCAATACTATAAGAAACTGATCGATAATGATATTTATAGCTACTGCAATGAGTTTTTTAAGGTAACAATAAATGCCAGTTCAAACCGAATTGTATTCAAACTAAACAAAACCAATAAAGAACTTCATACCTATATTAGGGAAGTCGGAAATATAATCAATACTCAAAAGTTGGATTTAACTCACATAAATTCAGCTCATTCTGATTTTACAACAGACAAAATATTCAAAGAATCAACATACATTATTTTTTATCTGCTCTCAGCATTAATAAAGTGCAATTTAGATATACAGAATCATTTCATTGAGGAAATTAGGGAAGATGATATTATGGAGGTTGCGGATTACTATACACGCATACTTCAACAGCAAGCACCTTCAAACACATTTATCAAAGAGCTCAATACTTTGGTTATTGAGGAACAACCAATTGTTCAGCAACAGAACGAAGAAATTCAGGTTGATTTTGCAACACAAGTACTGAATACAAAATACCAGGACTTTATGGGAGTTGTTTCATTATACCAATTTTTAGAGCTTCCCAAAATTAAAGCACTAAATCAAAAAGGACAAAATGAAGTTATAAATCTCATTATCAATAGAGAGGTTCCTTATGGAGTAGCTTTATTGTTTCATTTGGGATATTTAGACAAATTGAAAAAAGACTTTTCATTAAGGAAAGAACCGATATACTCCCATATCACAAAAGCATTGAAATCAAACACAAGAACCATTAAAGGAAATTGTCTTGTACTTCAAAATCCAGACTCCAATGAAGACAAGTTTAAGTACCCTGCTGAAGCATTTATTCAAGAAACTCACACAGATTATAATGCTATTTTAGGAAAAAACCCAAAATAATCAACATTCCCCCAGAAACTGGGGGAACGATACCCAAATTTTGGGGGTATAGTCCGCAAAATCCCCCTAATTCATTTGCACCACGATTTCACAAGAAGTCGTGGTTTTCTTTTTATTGGCACAGAAGGAAGCCCAATTGCCGAAAACAATATCATTATGTTTTCAGAACAAATTTCTTTCAACGATCTGCCGCAAGCTATGGCATACCTTATTCAAAAGGTAGAAAGGCTGGAATCTATTCTTTCACTGAATCAATCAGAAAAGCATGAATCCGATCAATGGTTCAATCTGCAACAATTGCAGGAATACCACCCCGACCACCCGGCAGCACCAACGGTTTATGCATGGGTTGGACAAAGGCTCATTCCGAATCACAAACACGGGAAAAAGCTCATGTTCCTAAAATCAGAGATTGACGAATGGCTAAAGACCGGCAGGCGCAAAACCGCAGCTGAACTAAGAGCTGAGGCAGCAGAATTTGTAGCTAAAAAAGGGAGGATTGTGAGATGAACGACAACAAACAACACCGCCGTTTAGACGAAATTCTGGAAGAACTTCGTTGCTGTCCCGAAAGCATTCTTTTTCAATTCGAGCAACAAAGACAGCACTCCTGCACATGCCCAGCCAGTTGTAAAATTTTGGAAGCTCTGAATTCAATTGAATCCAAGCTAACCAACACCCAAACTTCATGCGAAGATTTGAGCAAAGAATGGGTTGACAATCAAGATGTAATGCTATTGTTGCACATTAGCCCCCGCACCTTGCAAACACTGCGTACAAATGGCACATTGTCATTCTCCCGCATTGGAAACAAGCTCTATTACCGCACTGAAGACATTCAGCGAATTTTGAAGGATAACTACACCATGTTTAAAATCCGTAGTTATGGCAGCGATAAGTAAACAGCAGATTTTGAGCGAAACTCATTACGGGTTAAATATCTACGCTCATATTATGCGGGAATACTATCAAGGTGAAACGGTCCTCTCCATTTCGGGGAGGACTTGCGCCCCTGCCCGCAATCCGTTCAACGCCGACAAACCAACTTTGTTGGTTGTCATTGTTGATAATGAAGCCCGACACACCGACAGCGATAATGCTATCGCTGATGGTAATGCGTTCGACTTTGCCGAACTGCATTACAAAATCCGGGATAATGAATTATTGCAAACGCTCAATAAAGAACTGCATTTGCATATTGGTGAACAGCGGAACTTTTATGGTAAAAACAATAATTTCATAACTGCTCCTGAGAAGTCACAATCTCAAAGCCCCTCTATTGGAGGGGTTGGGGAGACTTTTTTCTCTTTCTACAAATCACCAATCAAAAACACAGTACCACATAAATCTGCAACATTGTTGCAAATTTACAATGCAATAACAGGTGATTTCTACAAAGAGAGTACAGATAAACTTCGGTCAATCACTGACCCAAAGCAAGCACGACAATTCAAAGCAACCAACTTTGACTATTGTACTTTTTCAGGAGTTTTTACTTCCCGGAATGATAAGAACCTTGTGCAACACTCAGGCTTAATGGCGGTCGATTTCGACCACCTGCCAAACCTCGAAGAAGTCCGTCAAGCCTTGCTTGCCGATGACTACTTCGATACGCAATTGCTTTTTGTCAGCCCTTCAGGTGACGGATTAAAATGGATCATTCCAATTGACACTTCCCAAATACAACACGCCGAATACTTCGCTGCCGTAGCTAATTACATTTTGCAAACCTACAGCATTGAAGTTGACAAGTCAGGGAGGGATATTTCCCGAGCCTGCTTTTTACCACACGACCCAAACGCATTTATCCACCCAAATAACCTATAACAACATGAGCAAGAAAACATTTAATCCAGCAGACTGGACAGAAACCAATAAAACAGAATCCAAAGCAACTGCAAAAAACAAAACTGTTCAATCAACCAATCTTTCCCCCTCTCCACTTGGAGAGGGGTCAGGGGTGAGGTCGGGGTCTGATATTGAAACAATAACCCAACGAATTGAATCTTCTGCAGTCGATATAGCTCCAAACTATGCGGATTGGCGCGACCTTGGCTTTGCACTTGCTGACGAACTTGGAGAATCCGGCAGAGTCTACTATCACCGACTAAGTCGGTTCTATCAGGATTACAATTCAACAGAAGCCGACAAACAATTCGATGCATGTTTGAAAGCACACGGACACGGTGTTTCCATTAAAACATTCTACCACCTTGCCAAAGCAGCCGGTGTAAGCGTTTCCATTCCGCAGCCCCAAAAAAGCCCCTCCTTTGGAGGGGTTGGGGAGGTCGCGGAAACAGGGGAAACTTCTGAAAATGAAACAACCACACAACTTTGTTCATTGCCTTCCGAAATCTTTGACCAACTACCCGACTTACTTCGTCGCATTACGGTCAAAGGAACTTCACCTGAGGACAAAGATATTTTGTTGCTCGGCTCACTTGTTTCCATGAGTGCTTGTTTGCCTAACATTTACGGTGTTTATGCAGAAAGGGAAGTTTTTGCGAACCTCTTTTTGTTTGTTACTGCACAGGCTTCAGCAGGGAAAGGCAGACTCACATTGTGCCGGAAATTGGTAGAACCAATTCACAAGGCACTTCGTGAACAAAACAGAGCTGAATTTGAATCCTATCAACGTGACCTGACAGAATACGCAGCAGCCAAAAGCGACAAAGTAAACATGGAAAAGCCACAGGAACCACCGCTTAAAATGCTTGTGATTCCTGCCAACAACAGTGCAACCGGCTTGTTTCAAATTCTCAACGACAACGACGGCAAAGGATTAATTTTTGAAACCGAGGGCGATACACTTGCACAAACTTTTAAATCCGAACACGGTAATTATTCCGATGGTTTCCGCAAGGCGTTCCACCACGAAACAATTACCTACAACCGCCGCAAAGACCGTGAGTTTGTCGAAATTGATATGCCTCGCCTTTCGGCTCTGCTATCTGGCACACCCAAACAAGTTTCTGCACTCATTCCCAATGCCGAAAACGGCTTATTCAGCCGTTTTATTTTCTACTTCATGAACATTCGTTACGAATGGAAAGACGTGTTTGCCGGAGAAAGCGGTCAAACACTCGACCATTATTTTGATCACTTAGGAGCGCAATTTCATGAACTGCATAAATGCCTGGAAAGTCAAGACAAACCCATGCGGTTTTGTCTGACAATTTCACAGCAACAACAGTTCAACAACTACTTTGAGCAAACTCAAATTCAGTACATTGAACTTTGCGGTGAAGATTATATTGGCACGGTTCGTCGCTTGGGCTTGATTACATTTCGCATAGCCATGATTCTCACAACCATTCGAATAATGGACAACGGCGAACTTCGTTCACCGCTTGTCTGCTCAGACGCCGATTTCAATATCGCAATGGAAATAGTGAAAGTGCTGGTTCAACATGCTGCGCA
>JBAWXD010000160.1:0-8685 GCA_037144275.1 Paludibacter sp.
AAAATAGAGATTCAATTGCTTAATGGTCGTAAAAATAGTATCAAAAGCTGGGAAAATTGTTTCATTTTTTTTGTTTGATCCATTTAATAGAATATAATTCAGCTTTTTAAGATGCTAGCCTGAATTTTTATTTCTTTTGCACTAAAAAAAATGTCTGTTTCACAATTTCCGCCATTTTTATTTTGGGTTCCATCGATCGTCCCCATTGCCATGCTGCAACAGTTACAGCAACTGGGAATTTGGCATTGGATGGAATTTTCGTAAAATTAAGCCTTTTATTTTCAATAATTGCAGGTCCTGACACTACATAAAATTCAACAGGCAAGCCAGAATCGGAAGTTGCAATAAATTGTATTGATTTTGTTCCAACAACCACATCTTGTATTTTCTCAAAACTGATTTTCTGAGGTTTTCCTGAATTATTTTTTGGAAGCGTCAAGCCACAAGGCTGAAAAATACTACGAATACTATCATTTCCCTGCTGACGTACACCGAGATAACTGGTCGTGTTTGGATACATTCGATCGAGCGAAATGCGGAAATTATTATTTCCGATGGGTTTAAATTGTCCACAAACCCATTCTAACACCGGAGCTTCATTTGTTTTAGCGAGTTTCTCCCCTGCTCCTACAGAGAAATTAGCCGGTATTCGGTCAAGTAAAGTCGGTTTCACAGTAAACGTAATACCATCATCTCCCAAATCTGATGGAGTCAGTTTGGAAATTCCATTGAATATAAAGGGAGCGATTTTAGCGCTATCATTTACAAAAGCCGGAATCTGTGTTGAAGCTTTCCAGTTAATTCGCGCATACGATTGTGCCTCTTCTGCACTCTTTTTATCTAAAAACCATGGCCATACCAATGCATCGGGTGAAGCCTGGGGATATGCCACGACCGGATGATTTTCATGACCCGGAACCGGCATGTCTGCCAGAAATCCTTTATTCAGATTGAGCGATTTTAGTTTTGGACTGCCATCGTCTGACAATCGCGCTTTGGCAATTAAATCGATGTAGTTGGCAAAATAAAGTGCCAATTTTTCGGAACAATCAAAATGTCCGCTCGACCCGTCAATAATATAGCTCAACGGCCAGTTCGGGTTTTGTTTCCGTTGAGTAAGAATTCCCTCATACGCTGATTTTACATCATTCCAGCGGATACGGATATCAATTTTGTCCTGTCCCCATTCCTGAGCTGTTCCAAAAGCCACTAAAGTCGGTACTTCCCTGTTTTTTGGTGGCAAATGGTTGTTTTTTATAAAAATACCCGCTATACAGCGTTCGGGACTTTGCTCTACTAACGCATCCACCATGAGTAAATGACCCGATTCGCCCATAGGCAACCAGGGAACTGTAGCTACTTCAGCATAACCGGAATTTTCGGCAAGTCCGTTGAGCATTTTTTGCAGAAAATCCACGGTAGTTTTGTATTCCAGTGCCATATTCAGGGTTTTCCCATCTCTGGTGGATTTGCGAATGTTCATAAACGAGGGCGTGCTCCAGATAATTCCCAAATCATTCGCCTCGCAGGCTTTGCGGATAGCTGCATGACCTACCAGCATGTGTTCGGGGACATTGCTACACATAATGACTAGTCCACGTAACTTTTTGCAATTTTCTGGAATCCATAGATACAGCGTGGCATTCGTTTTGGAACTGTCGGCCCAGGCAGTGCAGGTGTCGCTTTGCATAAACTGAAATACCTGATTAACTGGCGTGCGTTTTGATTCGGGAGTCTCAGCAAATGTGTATTTTGCAGTCAACAGACTAAGCAAGCTAAGAATGAGATATTTTTTCATTAAAATTAAATTTAAAATAGTTATTTGTTACAAAATCATCACATTATTTTATTTGCTTTCAAGAATAACTTTAGCTCCCCGAACGACATTGATTTTAGTTCGGTTTCCTTTTACGGTGAAATTCAATTCATCAGTCTGATTTGCCCATTTTACAACAGCTTTTCCATTTGTAAAAGTGATTTTTGGTAGTTTTTCTCCAAAATAAAACGGAATTAATAATACTTTGTCGTTCAGCTGGATACCTTTCTTTTCAATAGTCAATCGGTTATAATCTTTTCCATCTTCGTCTTTCAAAGTATTGACAACAACTTGTGCACCATTTGCAGCATCGAGCGAGCAAACCAACAACAAGGGGTCACCATCAGCAGGAACAATCTGCTCGAAAGTCTCATCTTTTTTCATATTGATGAATTTTTCCTTGAAGCCCAATACCGCACAACCGTTCGGAATGGTTGAATATTGCGCCTGATAAACTCCTTTGCCCAACATAGCTGTCCATTGATAGAGGTGTTCAATATTATCTTTTTTCAGGTCATCCACAATCAGTCCGTACGAATACTTTCCACGAATCAGACCGGTGGAGCGGTAGGCATATTCTACCGGATTCCACAGCGCACGTAGCGTGGGGATAAAGTTGGAATAGTTGAACGAAGGCCACCACACTCTCATTTTATAATGTGTTGTTCCTTTGAAATATTTTAGTATCTCCGGATCGGGTTCGAGTTCCCACCCGTTTTTAGCTACTGTACTATCGATTTTACTGAATCCCGTTCCCCATTTCTGTACCTGTGTGCACCATTGGTAAGTATAGCAATAGGTTTGATCAACCGTGCCAAAAGCTCCGTTTTCGTTCATATTGGCACCCAGGTAAACACCTTTGGCAGCAGGCGTTTCGGGTTCGGCTTTCCCGTCGATAATCACTTCGCTGTGGTAACGACCCGAGTATGTTTTCGGCGTTGGTTCAGTAATCCAGTTGACTCCATTTCCCGAGAAATAAAACATTCCGATATCGGCATGATGATGACCGGAACCGATGTAATGATTGGGTCGCACGTGAAGGCACAACCACGAGGCTTTATCGGAATTGTTGCTCGAAGCAGACATAATTCCATGCACATCGGTATTCCAGTTGAACGGCAAATTCAAATCGGCTTTGGTGGTTGGTTTCCAATCGGCAATATAGGGGAAACCGATTCCGAAACCGGGATAGCTTGGTCCGGGAAGACGAACTCCGGCGATTTTCTTTTCGAGAAAAGCGCGATAAGCCTCCAAATCGAATTTTGCAGGGTCTTTACCCAATTGTTTGTGATACGGATAATAATTTTCGAACACATTGGAAATCAGAAAATCAGCGTTGCGGTCTCCGGGGAAGAAGGCTTTCAGTTCGCTCACTAACTGGAGCGATAATGGTGTTCCGCCCCAGGTTCCGCTGCTCAGGGTTTCTTTTCCGTTGGGAGCTGTGGTGTAAGTCTGTGCTTGCAACATTTTACGTAAATGCGGATGACCGAAAAGATTATCGCCGCGACGTGCCTGAATCATCATTGCCAGAAATTCGAACTGCCAGCCGCCACCGCTTTTGCCGTTGCTCTCAAACATTTGTCCGTTTTTGTCGATGCCCCATTCCAGAAAATCACGGGTCAACTCGCAGCCCGATACATACGCTTCAGGGTCGAAACCATCGAGTCCTTCGATAGTTGCCATCGCAATGTGGTGCGTCAGATGCCAGGTCATGTGGTTGATGTCGCGCCAGGCCCGTCGCGGACCATCACCGCCATTGGTTCGGCGACCATAAGTAGCTTTTGCAATAAAGGTTTGCATAAATTTCTTTTGTTCTGCCGTCATATATTTCCCTGCAAAATCAAGCGAAAATGCTAAATCCATGTGTGGCAACTTGCCAACCATTCCTCTCCATTGGGTAGAAGCGCTGCCGGCTTCCTCCACACTTGTACCAAATTCCGAATCGGAAGTGGCAATGTAACTTTCGATCTCCGGCTCAAGAACTTTATAAAAAGTGACCAACGCATTGGCTACCCGCTTGCCGAGAAAGTCGTTATTGGTCAGCAGAGCATAAAGTGCCATGGTGGTGAGGCAGTTGGTGGTATAATTGATGTGCGAATTATGAATGCCGGGTTTGTGGTCTTTGATGAGTTTTGCCACATGATAAGCAGCTGGTCCTTCATTTTTGAAATTTTGCTGGCTGCGGATTTCATCTATTTTACCCTTTTCCAGCAGTTTGAAAACCTGTCCGTCGCTGGTTCTTGGATCCCACCAGGTTTTTTTAAACAATACTTCGATTTCAATCATCGATTTCTGTGCCGATTTGTTTTCTTTGATATGTTGCATCAACATCGGAATGTCTTCGGGACTGAACAACAAACGTGGATAAACGCCCGGTGCAGGTACTTTCGAACCGAGCAATTTATAATTAAATCCGGTAAAATCGTATGCGCTGCGGGGTGTTTCCGTCCACACGGTTTCGGGACCTTCTTCCAGTTCTTTCAGCTTTTCGGGCGAAACGCGGGCATGTTCAGTCCATTTTCCCTGCTCTTTCAGCAAGGGAATGTATTTCATGGTCATGTCGGGCTCCATCAGTTTTTCGGGTGTATCGAAAGCGGCTACAATGCAATCAGACAAAGTCTGGTCATTGTCGGAATAATTAATCGTTTTATCGCTAATCAACAACAATCCACGCCTGGTTTGCAGGGTTTGTTTGCCTGCGCTTTTGGCTAAATCGACAGCAGAAATATAGTTTGCACCATTGATTTGAATAGTTCTGACCGAAGCCGGAATATCCGTTTTGGTACGATCATAGTCATACACCCAGCGCGGCTCAAGAATTTCGAGTCCGGCAGGAATGGGTTTTGGTTGAAAAGTTTTGGAAACAATCAGACAAGCTGAACTTTCCGGAATATAGATTACTCCGTCTTTGAGAACAGCATCGCCCCGCAAAATATCGTTGTTGTCGAGCCGGTCTTTATATCCGTTCACATAGCCATATTTGCTTCCGGCAAAAATAGCAGTGTAATTTTTCAGGGCATTCACTGCCATAGCATGAGCCGAGCGGGTGTAAGGCAAGCCTTCGGTTTGATTTGGAGTGGAAAGGCTTTGTGACTGAGTGCTTAGAATTACAAGAATCAGACAGAAACTGGATGTAACTCTCCGGAAAGGGAAACCTGTTTTTTTCATTTTATTTTGATTTATGCTACAAAAATACTTTTATATCTCACATAAAAGTTTGCGAAATGTATCTAAAAATAGGAGAATTGTTACATTTAGGTTTGCTTACAAAATAACAAGCTAAAACCGGTATTTCATTTTGGAATTAATAATTTATGCTATTCAGTTTTAAGTAACCTGTAGTCCATTGATCTTACAATGGCCGTTTGAGTCAGTTTTTCATTGGTCAATACATCAATCATAGGTTTTAGAAGTTTGATAAGCTGATTCTGGTTAGAGAAATTAATGGCATAAACATATCTCCCTTTCGGACCCGCCACTTCGGTAAGTTCCATCAACTCATTATCCGAGACAGCCACCGGAGAAATTACTGAACGTTTGATTGCATCACATATTATAATGGAAGCTACTTTATCTTCCACTACCGAACCCACATAATAAACAGTGCCTTTCCCAAACTTATTTTGAGCGATTACGCATTTTCCTTTCATAAACCGGCTATCGTAGCGGGCAAGAGAAGTGGCTGTAGTGAGCGAAAAAACATCGTGCCACAAATTACAACTGTATGAAGTAGTATCATTATCCAATTTCAGTTTGGTGCTTTCAATTCCAATCAGCGCATGTTGTTCTTCCATCTGAATGCCTGCGAGTTCTTCGATGGAACGATTCATAATTCGTCCAAACGATTTTACGTCGTCATTTCGCAAACCGGTCATGCAGGTAATGACAAGCGTACATCCATTTCGGGCAGCCGATTTGAGTCGCTCGCAAACGTCTTCGTTCACCAACACCAGCGACGGAATGACAATCAGTTTGTAGTTAGCAAAATTATCTTCTGACGAAATAATATCGGTGGTCACCGAAGCATTTCGCAGGGCACGGTAGTACTCAAAAATGTGCCGCATATACCTGAAATCCATAGCAAAACGACCATCTTCAAAAGCCCAGTCGCATTTAAAATCACGGATAATGGCCGCGGGAGCAACCGGCAGGGTTTGGCCGGTCAGTTGTTTAATCTGCTGAGCTTCGGTGGCAATTTGCTGTGCTTCCTGAAAGCGTCGGCGGGGAACGTTGTCTTCGTCCAGCACACCAACCATCACGTGCTCGTGACCGGCCGGAAAGGTTTTGAAAGGAAAAAACTGAATTCCCATCGCACCCTGCGCCATTTCCTGTATAGACCACAGGCGTACCATGCCGGGTTCAACGATTTTACGCTGGTTGCCGGCTGTGCGTCCAATTTGTGCTTCGGTAACCCAAAACGGTGCCTGTTGTTTGGCTCCGCGCAATTGCGAAAGGGCCAGCGAAACCATATGAGGTGTAAATGTGAAAGGGCCTTTGTTGCCGTATTCATTTTCCAGCGTCCAGCCATAAGGATAATTGTCGATGGACATAAAATCGCAGGTGCGGGACATTTTGTACAAATCGAGCAAGTAACAGAAAACCGCTGGAGCAGATATTGTGTGACACCTTTATAGCAGGATCAACGATCATAATAGCATTTCGTTGCAGGTTGTAGAAATCGATGGCGCAGTCGGAGTTAAACTCCTGATAATTCTGAAAACACGAAGGATTATCACCTTTCCGGGGCAGGTAAACCTCGTCAAACGAGCGAACATTCTGACTCCAGAAAGCAAGATTCCAGGCTTTATTCAGATTATCGACCGTCTTGTATTTTGCCGCCAACCATTGCGAGAATTTTTTCTGACAGAAAGAACAATAACAATACGGTTCTTCGGCCATCAATTCATTATCAACCTGACAGGCAATTACATGGCTGTTTGCTTTAAATTCAGCTGCCAAGGCAGTGGCAATTTTCAGACAGTAATCGCGATAAACTGGATTATTCAGGCAGGCATGGCGACGTTTTCCGTAAGGTTTTCGTTCGCCGGAAGCACTAAGCTGCATTATTTCAGGATGTTTATCGTACATCCATTTGGGAATGGCAGCCGTGGGAGTCGCGAGAAAAGTCTTTATACCTGCTTTACTAAGTATATCCACCGCCGAATGCACCCACGAGAAATCATACAGACCTTCCTGCGGTTCCATTAAATCCCAGACTAAATCGCCTAAACGAGCCACATTAAAACCTGCCTGTTTCATCAACTCAGCATCTTTCTCTATTTGAGCCTTCGGCGAAGTATTCGGATAATAATCGGATCCGATATACATTGGCTGAGCAAGAACACTTATTGAAATACCTGCAAGTAAAATCGTAAAAACGAAGATTTTTCTGTGACTTCTCATTGAATATTTTTGATAAGTTTCCTTCAATCCTAATTTCTTTTCTTAAAGACTGATAAATCCCACGCATCCTGCCACGAGATAGTGAAACGATTTTTCTGAAACTGCATGGGCAACCACACATAACCACTGGCAATCAGGTTTTCAGGTCGCCAAACATCAAACATGGCTATAAAAGCATCTTTTTGCCCTTGCACTTGTAGAATAAAAGTGCTCTGTCCACCAAAAGTAAGTTGCGGACCTAAATGATTAGGAGGCGTAGCACCCACACAGGGATTTCCCAGGTTCTGCCACGGACCCCAGATTGAATTAGCCACCGCCGAGCGTGCTGCATTTGGATTCCAACCCGTACAATTAGACGAAAGCATCCAGTATCGGCCGGTGTGTTTACAGATAGCCGGTGCTTCGTGCCAAAGATATTCAAAAACCCGCGTCCATTTACCGCTGTGTGATAAATAATCGTCGCTCAGTTCAGAAATATGTAGTGTGGCATTTTCCTCGGACGAAAAAATATGATAGGCCTTTCCATCGTCGTCCACAAAAAGCGTCATGTCCTTTGCCATTTGCCCACCGGCAAAATCGCGTGCCATCAATGGCAGCTTTGCTCTATCAGGATGTGGACTTCCAATAAACGAAGTGCCAATCAGCTTTTGTGCTTCGGGCAAACTTGCCTTCTGTTCTTCGGTTACATTGATTGGCCAATGACCCGCATCCGGACGTTCGGAATGAAGGTAGGTAAACGGACCGGTTGGTTGGTCTGAAAAAGCCACGCCGCTCCTACCCGACTTCCGAAGTTGGTTTTTCAGCTCCAAATGAAACCACATCACAAATTTTCGGGTCTTTTTATTGTAAATCACTTTGGGTCGCTCAATGATACAACCTTCAGAAATCTCAGAGCTTGGGTCTTCCGATGTCAGCAAGGCAGCTCCTTTATCTTTCCAGTTGTACAGATCGACAGACGAATAGCAATGAACGGCCATTTTACCCACGGTTTCGCCGGCAAGTTTATGCTCACCATACAGGTAATAAACGCCATTGTGAAATAAAACACCTGCGCCGTGAGCGTTCAAATGCACACCATTGTTATCCTGCCAGGGTTGGTCGGGAAGGAATTGAGTTCTTTCTTTTAAAGTGCTTTCCTGTGCAAAAAAGGTGGAAATATTCAATAACAGAATAACTAATATTTGTAATTTTTTCATGATTTCAGGAACTGTTTGTTTAATTTAGTTTTACTCGTTTTTCCAGTGTACACATTTATTGCAAATATTTTAATTGTAATGTCTATTAGACTTGGTAGACGCAAAATAACTGAACAAAATAATGTTGACTTGGTTTAAAATTGTTCGAAGAAGAGTACGGAGGAAAAGACGAACTGTAAGTATAAAAAATAAAATGGAACAAGAAAAAATTAAAAAACCAAGAATGAAAAAAATCGAAGCTAGTAGTACTCCTGAAAAGAAAGTAGTAGC
>JBAWXD010000161.1:0-8674 GCA_037144275.1 Paludibacter sp.
CGCTTTCGACATGGAAGATGAAATGATTGAGAATCTAAATCAGAAAATCCAAAATCTACAAATTGACAACATAGTTTTAGAGAAAAGAGACATTCTTGCTCATACAACAGGACTTCCTGAAAATTCGATAGATTACCTTATGTTATTCAACATTTTACACCACGATTCACCCTTGGATTTTATTGACGAGGCTTATCGGATTTTAAAACCTGAAGGAAAGATTGGAATCATTCATTGGAGAAGCGACATTACAACGCCACGAGGTCCCGACTTAACTATAAGACCAAAACCGGAACAGATCATTGACTGGATTGACGAATATAAATTTCGTATAGACAAATCCCCATTTATAATTGAACCCTATCATTTTGGATTAATCATTACAAAAATATAAAAAATATGAAAATCGGAATTATTCTCGAAACAAAAGAGTGCGAAAAAGCATGGAATGCTTTTCGTTTTGCAGTTACAGCCAGGAAACAAGGACATGAAGTAAAACTCTTCCTTATGGGCGAAGCCGTTGAATGCGAAGGCCTAACGCATGAGAAATATAATGTTGACGAACAATTGAAAAAATTCGTTGAAGTTGGTGGCGTAATTCTGGCTTGTGGAACTTGTTTAAAATCACGCAATCTAGATAGCACAGAAGCTTGCCCAATCTCGAATATGATTGACTGTGTAAATGTGGTTGTTTGGGCTGATAAAACAGTGACATTTTAATATCCTGACTGGTTGATCCAGCAAATGAATACTAACGGCAGATCCCCTTATCCTCGGTCGTTAGCGGACAATGTAAAAAAATAAAAAAACAAGCAGAAATGAAAAATGCAATAATAATTGGAGCAAGTTCAGGTATAGGAAAAGAACTGGGCCGAATACTTGTTGGTGAGGGATATAAAGTTGGAATAACCGGCCGACGGACTGAATTGCTTGAAAATTTGAAATCGGAAAATCCTGCCTCTTATTTTATTAAGACATTTGATGTAAATGACACAAAAGTAACAGAAAAGAAATTGGAAGAACTATGTTATGAACTTGGCGGACTTGACTTACTAATTTTGAGTTCAGGAATGGGAGACATAAATGATAAATTAGACTTTGAAATTGAGATTCGAACCATTGAAACCAATGTAATTGGGTGGACTTTTATCTCTGACTGGGCTTTCAACTACTTTGAAAAACAGAAGCATGGACATTTGACAGCCATAAGTTCTATCGCCGGACTTCGTGGAAGCCGCCAATCCACCTCATATAATGCTACAAAAGCATATCAAATTAATTATTTGGAAGGCTTAAGACAGAAAGCAGCTAGACTCAAAGAACCCATTTTTATTACGGACATTCGCCCGGGACTTGTGAATACGGAAATGGCTAAAGGGGATGGGCTCTTTTGGGTAATGCCCGTTGATAAGACTGCCCTTCAAATTTATAAAGCAATCAAGAAGAAAAAGAAAATTGCGTATGTAACAAAACGTTGGAAACTAATTGCAGCGATTTTAAAACGAATTCCAGGTCTAATTTATGACAGAATATAACGGAGTGATTAAACCCTTACGTTCGAAATTAAGGACCCATCTGACAAGAATGGTTGAACTTAAATTCAATAGAACAATAATTAAAATGAAATCATGATTAAAAACAGTATTTTCCTTTTTTTCATTACGCTGCTATTGCTGGCTTGTGATGATAATCTGCCAGCCCCCTTAGCAAAACTGGATGATGTATGTGGCGTTATGAATGACACTGTTTTTAGGAATTATTGTTATCAAAACTTTGACCGTGATAAGGATGGAAAGCTATCCATGGAAGAGGCTAAGAGTGTTAAATCGATATATCTTTACGACAAGTCTATTCGTTCACTGAAAGGTATTGAGTATTTTTCAGGCCTGGATACCTTAAATTGTTCACTTAATCATATCCTAACGTTGGATATAAGTAGATGTACAGCATTGACTAATCTGAATTGTTCTCAAAATCTACTCAGTTCGTTGGATGTAAGTAGATGTATTTCATTGATTAATCTAAATTGTTCCGATAATCATCTCAGTTCAATAGATATAAGCAAGTGTTTAATCATAACTTCATTAAACTGTTCAAACAATTACAAATTCACGTCCTTGGATGTAAGCAAACCAAAGAGTTTGGTTTATTTGTATTGTTATTATGACAATCTGACAAGCTTGAAAATAACTGACTGCAATGCATTGAAATACCTGTCATGTAATAACAATCAGCTTAGCTCATTGGATATTAGTACTTGTAAAGCATTGGCTTCGTTGAATTGCAAAAGCAACCAACTCACTTCAATAAATATCGGTAACAATATAAATGCTTCATTATCAAATTTTGACTGTTCGTTTAATAAACTCAGCAGTTTGGATGTAAGTCATTGTATCAACTTTTATGAATTGAAATGTAATGATAACCAACTTTCATCCTTGGATGTGAGTGCTAGCACAGTAATAGGGTACTTAGAATGTTACAATAATCCGAATCTGACGACTTTGTGGCTAAAAACAAATATACATCTGTGGTTGTATAAAGACAGTTTTACAACAGTATATTATAAGAATTGAGATAAAAACCTGCAGGAATAAGAACTAATGTCTGAATCTGACCTTCTTCCTCCTTTATTTGAAAACCCGCTGAAGGATTAAACTTACAGCGGGTTTTCTATTTCTTATTCCCCCATTTAGGGGTTAGAGGGTCTACATACCAAAGCTAAACAAAGCAATCTGACTGTAAATGCTACTGATTAAACCAACTACCAGAATACCCAGGGTACAAACCACTAAACTGAGTTTCAAAGGGAAATCGCTTTTTACAGTTTCAATCGGAGTTTCGCTTTTGTTTAGGAACATAGCTTTGATTAGCAACAAATAGTAATACAACGATATGATAGTGTTTAACAAGGCGATAAATACTAATACATAATAGCCCTGTGCAGCTGCAGCCGAGAATACAAAGAACTTACTGAAGAATCCGGCAAATGGTGGAATACCAGCGAGTGAGAACAGAGCCAGCATCATTACGAAGCTCAAGCGGGGATTAGTTTGGTATAAGCCATTGTAATCGTCCATGCGAACTTTTCCGTTCCGTTCTTCGATAACCGAAAGAACACCGAAGGCTGCCAGGTTAGAGAACATATAAACCAATACGTAATATACCAACGAAGCCATCCCCATTTTTGAACCGCTAATAACTGCCAACAGGATATAACCTGCTTGTGATATTGACGAGAATGCTAAGAAACGTTTCAGGTTTTGTTGACGGATAGCAAACACATTAGCCACCGTAATACTTATAACCGCAAGTCCGTACAGGATGGGTTGCCATTGAGCTACAAGGTTTCCAAATACTTTAATCAACAAGGTAAACAACACGAATACGGCTGCACCTTTTGAAATAACTGAAAGATAGGAGGTGATATTGGTTTGTGAGCCTTCATACACGTCTGGTGTCCACAAGTGGAAAGGAACCAATGATATTTTGAAGAACAATCCAACCGAGAAGAATACAAACGCCATGATTTGAAGCGGTGTACCTGTAATAAGCGTTGCTAAATCAGTGAAATAAAGTGTTCCGGTTGAACCATAAATTAATGACATACCGAAAACCGATATACTTGAAGCAAACACGGCAGAAAGAATATATTTTGCACCGGCTTCGGCCGATTTGCGGTTGTATTTATCAAAGGCAACAAGTGTAGCCATTGGAATAGAAGCAGTTTCGAGTCCGATAAAGAACATCAGGAAATTACCCGACGAAATCATGAAATACATTCCTAATAATGTAGAAAGTGTAAGGAAGTAGAATTCACCCCGTTTAATGCGGTTGGCATCTTCGTTCAGGAATTTGTGTGCCTGCATCAATACGATGATAGTACCCACATTCAGAATAGTTTTTACAACAGTCTGCATGGGAGTGTACTGGAACATTCCACCGGCAATATGAAATGCGTCGCGGGGAACACAGTTGAGCGCGGTATGTGCCACCAATAGAACTAATGCAATCGGTTGAAAATACTTCAAGGCCTTTTCTCCGGCAAATATATCGTAAATCAAAAGGAAAACCATCACTGCTAACAGTGAAAATTCTTCGCGCATTTGTAAAAAACTACTATAATCCATATTATTTGTTTTAGCCCCCTAAATCCCCCGAAGTCTAGCCCCCTAAATCCCCCAAAGGGGGACTTCTTAGTTACTTATGCTTCGATAATGATTACTTAGGCATTTAATTTTTAAATTGTGTTTCTTTCTATAAATAAATTTCAGTGAATAAGTCTTTAAGTCCTCCTTCGGGGGATTTAGGGGGCCAATTGTCCGATAACGGGAAGAACACTGTTGTGAATCATTTCTGAAGCCCAGTAAGGTGCCGAACCGAGTGCGAACATAAAGAACAGCAGCGTTACTACAGAGATTCTTTCAAACCAGGTAGCATCAGTCAGATGTTCGTGATGTGGATCCTGCATTTTGCCTAATAAGAATTTTCCTACCATGCGTAAAATATATACGGCAGTAATTACAATCGAACTACAAGCCAGAATGGTCAATACACGGTGGAACAGATCGGTGTGTTCGAATGCACCAACGAAGATTGTCATTTCAGCAACGAAGCCGCTTAGAGTTGGTAATCCAAGTGAACCTAAACCAGCAATTACAAAACAAACACCCAGGAAAGGCATAACTTTCATCAAACCACCCATTTCAGTAATCAGACGGGTATGTGTTCGTCCGTAAATCATTCCGATTAAGGCAAAGAAAAGAGCTGTTGTCAAACCGTGTGAAATCATTTGAAGGATTGCACCTGTTGCTGCTGTTTCGTTCATCATTAGAATGGCAAAAAGTACCAACCCACAGTGACTTACTGAAGAATAAGCGTTAATATATTTCAGGTCGGTTTGGTGAATAGCCGAGAATGCACCGTACACCACACTGATACCAGTCAGAATCAGGAATATCCATGCCAGTTCGTGAGCAGCCTGAGGCATTAAATACATGGCAACACGGAAACAACCGTAACCTCCCAGTTTCATCAGTACACCTGCGTGCAACATCGAAACCGCAGTAGGAGCGGAGGCATGACCATCAGGCGACCAGGTGTGGAAAGGAAACATTGCACCCAACACTCCGAAACCGGTAAAGGTAAGCGGGAAGAAATAGTATTGCAGTTTAATTGGAATATGTAGTTTGGCAATTTCCAGAATGTTCATGGTAGTTGCACCCGAACCGTAATAAATTCCTAAAATACCAACCAATAATAAAGCCGAACCACCCATCAACATCAAAGTCAGTTTCATGGCAGCGTATTCTTTCTTTCCTGTTCCCCAGATACCAATCAGCAGGTACATTGGAATCAAAGCGATTTCGTAGTACATAAACATGGTAAACAAGTCAGTTGAAATAAAGAATCCGTAAACTCCGGAGGATAATAAACAGAACCAAAGGAAAAATTCTTTTGGTAGCGGATCAATTTTCCACGAAGCAAAAACGCCGGTGAAAACAATAATGGAAGTAAGGACAAGCATAACTACCGATATTCCATCAACTCCAACCGAATAATGTATGTTGAAAGGTGCATACCAAACAGTGTCAGCCGTAAAAATCATAGTTGCTACATTGCCTGCCGCCCGTTCGGTGAAATAGAGGTAAGTCAATATTGCAGAAAATATCATTAATAACGATGCACCTACAGTCATGAAAAATAGTAACTGTTTACGGCTGTTCGAAAGGAACAAACCCAACATCATTAATACCGGAATGAGAACGAATATAGATAGAAAGTTCATATCAGAATGTTTAAAAAACGTTGAACTGGTTGAATTTAATTTGAATTAATGAATGTATGATAAAATAGTAGTACCAAACATTGCCAAAACTGCGATTATCAGTGTTCCCAACAGGAATACATACGCATATTGTTGTACCTGACCAGATTGAACGCCTTTAATTTTCAAAGAGATCCATTGAGTTGTATTGGCAAAACCATCCATAGTGGCATCAATCACATGACGGTCGAACCAGGCCAATGGACGTGATACGCTGTTGAAAATAATTTTCTTGGTAATAAATAAATACACTTCATCCAGATAGAAACGATTACTGGCGCCTTTGTACAATCCTGAGAATGTTTTAGCCAGTTTATCCGGTGTAGCAGATGGTTTACGATACAACAATGTTGCAACAAGTATCGAAATACTTGCAATAACTACGCTCATTATAGCGACAATAGAATCAATGTGAATATGATAATCAGCACCCGTACTACTTACAAATTCTCCAAATGGAATAAATCCGGCAACACAGGTTACAGCAGCAAGGAATACCAATGGGAAAGCCATAGCAAATGGTGATTCATGTGGCGTATGACCATGTCCGTGATCATCGTGACCATGAGCTGCAGCTTTAACTGTATAATCTTTACCCCAGAAAATGCTGTAGTATAATCGGAACATATAAAATGCAGTCAGTGCAGCTACGAAAGTCATTATTCCGCCAATGTATGGGCTGAATTCATAACTTGCCGAAAGTATTTCGTCTTTACTAAAGAAACCGGAGAATGGAGGAATACCTGCAATAGCCAGACAAGCAATCAGGAATGTCCAGTTAGTAATAGGCATGTATTTGCGAAGTCCGCCCATATCTTTGATTTCGTTACTGTGAACAGCATGAATAACCGAACCAGCGCCTAAGAACAACAAGGCTTTGAACATAGCGTGAGTGAACAGGTGGAACATAGAAGCCATAAAGCCGGTACCTTCGTGTCCTTCGTAACCCGAAACTCCGAGTGCTACCATCATGAAAGCAATCTGAGAAATGGTTGAGAAAGCCAGTACGCGTTTAATATCAGTTTGAACGCAGGCAATAACAGCAGCAAATAAGGCCGTGAATGCTCCGATATAAGCTACTCCGTGTAATACTTCAGGTGTTTGGAAATAATATACCGGGAAAAAACGTGCAACCAAAAATACACCGGCAACAACCATGGTCGCAGCGTGAATCAAGGCTGAAACAGGAGTTGGACCTTCCATAGCATCCGGTAACCAGATTTGTAATGGGAACATAGCCGATTTACCTGCACCACCGATAAAGATACCTGCCATTGCCCAGCTAATTACTCCGTAGCCCATAAAAGTAGCTCCGGCAGCTCCGGTAAACACAGTTGTGTGTTCTGCAGTTAAAACACCAAAGTCAAATGTTTTGGTGTAGAAAGAAAGTATAAGAATACCTACAAGGAAGAACAAGTCAGCAAAACGGGTAACAATAAATGCTTTTTTAGCAGCAGCCACTGCCGAAGGTTTTGTGTAGTAGAATCCAATCAACAGGAAGGACGAAACACCCACTAATTCCCAGAAAATATACATTTGGAAGATATTGGTTGCCAAAACCAATCCCAACATGGAAAACGTAAACAACGAAAGGAAAGCATAATAACGTTGAAATCCTTTTTCACCGTGCATATAGCTTAAACTGTAGATGTTTACCATAAAGGAAACCGTGCTGATTACTACCAGCATCATTACCGAAATAGGATCGAGTAAAATACCTAAATCAATGTGAAGGAATTCGGTAAAACGAATCCACTCGATATTCATCGGTATTATTTTTTCAAACACACCGTTAATCTTGTGCGTAGTAAAATACTCCCATGCGGTATAATAAGACAGTGCTGTAACGATACCCAGAACAGTTGTTCCGATTGTTCCGGCAACTTTTGGTTTCCACTTTGAATCCACCAGTCCCAATACAATGAAACTAAGAAGCGGAAGTACTAAAATCAATAATGTATATTGCATATAAAACAATTAATAATTCACAATTAATAATTAAGAATTCTTGCCCTAACTAATATAGTTGTATAAATTTCTATTTTAAAACCTGTTTATTTAACCAAACCTATTTCTTTGCTCTTCCCTCTCACTTGGGAGAGGGTGCCCGAAGGGCGGGTGAGGTTTCTTATTCTTTCATTTGGTCTAAGTTACCTACTTCCACACTGGTCAGATTGCGATAGATATTGATAATAATTGCTATGGCAACAGCTGTTTCACAGGCTGCAATGGCAATCGTAAACAAAGCAAAGTAAAAACCTTCGAGATGTCCGGGAAACAAATAACGGTTGAACACCACAAAGTTGATATCAGCAGCATTCAGCATAAGCTCAATTGAAATCAAAATCATAAGCATGCTTCTGCGCGACAAAAAGCCATATATTCCGGCAAAGAACATAATTAAACTTACACATAGGTAAAGCTCCATTGGTACCTGCCCTGCTAAAATGTTATTTAAAATATCCATAATAATTATTTATAAGCCCCTAAATCCCCTAAAGGGGACTTTAAAACCAAATTTATTTATAACTTTTAATCTTAAAATGTAATTATATAAATTCTACGCACCTCTTTTAAGTCCCCTTCAGAGGATTTAGGGGCCGTTTTATCGTTTTCTTGCAATCATAATAGCACCCACAATACAAGCCAGCAACAGAATACTTATTGTTTCGAAAGGCATTAAATACTGATACTTATCGGTTCCCATCATGGTGTGACCTAACTGTTGTGGAGTCAAATCGGCTTGTTCAACCAATACGGTTACTTTTTTGATATTGTAATAGATTACGTGAGCGCAAAATGCCAGACCGGCAACGGCTGTAATACCTGCAACTATACGACGTACCG
>JBAWXD010000162.1:0-8669 GCA_037144275.1 Paludibacter sp.
GATTATGAATAAAATACCTAGGAATAATAAAAGGTAAGAGTATTAAAATAACTTTCCAACTTTAATAATCATTGGTTCTTTCAGATAAATAGCACTTTCAGGACACATTTCCTGGCAGCAATAGCACTTTATACATTTGCTATAATCGTACACCGGGGCTTTCATTTTATCGCCGTTTAGCCAGTTAACCGCCTTTCCATCCACAGGACAGCTATGTACACAGGTTCCACATTGAGTGCATTTTTGTTCAACAATATAGGGTTTCGGTACTAATCGGTTATTTAAGAACTGAACCATTTTGCCTTTCTTAATGGTTTTAACGGGCGAGCGTTCCACATCGAAATCCAAACAGATAAAATCTTTCAGCTCATCACCCAGTATTTCAATGTCTTCTTCTTTATAGTTGCCGGCACCGGCTTCAGCACCCACCAGGGTTGTAGGTACGAATAGGGGATTCAGGTTAATCATACGACTGGCAGTAGCATCCAATGCAATCGGGTCGGTCGAAAACAGTAATACATTCATAGCACGGGGTGTTCCACCTCGGGGACCATTACCTTCCATCGCCATCACTCCATCCATAATATATAATCGGGGTTTGATAAACGAATTCAAATCCACCAGCATTTTGGCGAACTCAGTAGCATCGGGCAACTTTACATGAAATTCGCCTTTGCGCATACCCACGACGCAACCAAACTGATTCTTCACTCCACCGGTGAATCGTTCAAGCCCATGTGTTTTCATTTTGGGCAGACTGATTAAACCATCAGCATCAAGCACGCCATTTGCAATATGAAACTTTTTATTCTGCAGGCCGTCTTCATAAAATACTTCCCGACCATCTTTAAAATCAGCCGCTTCAATGTTCAACGCTTCAGCTACATCGGCAATACCAGCTTTCTTAGCAGCTGCACCCGTTGCACCAAATCCCGGTGAATCACCGTATTGTAAAATAGCTCCAAGCGCTGCAAACTGTTCTGCAACGGCTTTGAATACGGCAGGATGAGTGGTCACACATTTTTCGGGAACTTCGCCAACCAGTAAATTGACTTTTAGCAGGATTTTCTCATCTTTTTGTACAAATGATTGTGCTCCTCCAATCAGTTCCAACCCCCTTGAAACTGCTTTTTTCAGTTCTTCTGCTTCGTACGAATTACAACGAATAATGGCTACTTTACTTTTCATTGAATAAAATGTTTTATGTGTTGATTTTAAAACTTCAAATGTAAATATTTTATCTATAATTACAACTAATTTTCTTAATAAAATAACAAAATACGAATTTTTGTTGATTGATAAACCTGACAACAAAGCGAATTGAAATCCGGCTACTTACTTTAGCAACGAATTATTTGAAATTTAGCTATAACGTTGGAGGTTCTGTGAAAATACAAAAAGAAAGGAATTAATTTATAAGTACTATTGTAAATTATCCTGTTGTTGCTTTTGTTTTTTTTAGTTTAGAATTTATAGCATACAATATTATAAAACAAGCCCACTGAAAATATAGGAGTGGGCTTGTAAATATTCATAAATATAATACTTATTCCACCATATTGTGGAATACGTTTTGTACATCTTCGTCATCTTCTATTTTATCTAGAAGCTTCATTACCTGTGCTTTTTGTTCTTCGTTCAGTACTTTCATATCGTTAGGGATACGCTCAAATTCAGCACTGAAAATTTCAAATTCGTTTTCTTCCAGGTATTTTTGAATGCTGGAATAGGATTGAAAGTCTCCATACAATATAATGCCATCTTCGTCCTGAATTAATTCATCTACACCGAAGTCAATTAACTCAAGTTCCAAATCATCAATAGTGACATTTGCTTTAGGGGCAATTTTAAAAACGCATTTATGATCAAACAAAAACTGTAAACAGCCACTTGTTCCCAGTGAACCACCGTGGCGTGTTAAATAACTGCGGATATTCGCAACGGTACGTGTAGGGTTATCAGTTGCTGTCTCAATAGCAATCGCAATACCATTTGGACCATAACCTTCGTACAATACTTCTTTGTAATCAGCTTCATCTTTCGAAATAGCTTTTTTAATGGCACGCTCCACATTTTCTTTGGGCATGTTTTCTTTTTTCGATTGAGTAATCAACACTCTCAGACGCGGATTAGTATCAGGTTCAGGGCCACCTTCACGAACGGATATAGTGATTTGTTTTCCTAATTTAGTAAATACTCTGGCCATATTGCCCCAACGTTTCATTTTTGTGGCTTTCCGGTATTCATATGCTCTTCCCATGGTTGCTTTATTATATTGTAATTATTTTTTCGGAGCACAAAAGTATTAAAACCATTGCAAACTACCATCTTTTGTTACAGTTTTTTTGAAATTTAAAAGGGAATTAATTGCTTAACTCCCTTAATAATCAATTTATTGCTTTGTTTTACCTCGATTTGTCAAAAGTAACCACAAATTCCACTCTTCGGTTCTGCATTTTGCCTACCGAAGTTTTATTTGATGCAACAGGGAGGGCATCACCAAATCCGCGTGAGGTCATGCGTTTGGCATCAACACCTTTTGTTACCAGATAAGTCAATACTGCCTGTGCACGTTTTTCAGATAAAAGCAAATTCGATTCATGATTTCCAACATTGTCGGTATGTCCCTGAATTTCTATATTATAGCCTAGATTATCATTCAATGCTTCGGATATCTGATCGAGAATTTCAAACGAAAGTGGTTTGATAGTGTAACGAGCCGGATCAAACTGAATTCCCTGTAATGCTTTTTGAAACAATTCTTTCAGGTTTTTATTGACTACTACGGTTGGTTGTACAACTACTACTTCAGGTTTCACTTCAGGTTTCACTTCTGGACAGCCATTGTTTTTAACCGTACCGGGAATTGTTGGACATTTATCGAGATAATCAGGTATGCCATCTCCATCTGTATCGCGTGGACAACCTGCAGCATCAACCATTCCATGTGCTTCAAGGGGTGTATCCGGGCATTTGTCCTGAAAGTCGGGGATACCATCTCCATCTGTATCGCGGGTACATCCATTTTTGTCAACAAATCCCTTAGCAACAGCCGGTGTATTGGGGCATAAATCCAGATAATCGGGTACTCCGTCACCATCGGTATCAATAGGGCAACCGTTTTTGTCGATATAATCTTTAGCAGCTTCAGGTGTATTCGGACATTTATCCAGATAATCGGGTACTCCGTCACCATCACTATCGAGGGTACAACCATTTTTATCAACAAAACCGATAGCTTCTCTTGGTGTATCAGGGCATTTATCGAGATAATCAGGTACTCCATCTCCGTCAGTATCAATTAAACAGCCATCTTTATCTACATGACCCACTGCATCTTTTGGGGTGTTGGGACATTTATCGAGATAATCGGGTACGCCATCTCCGTCACTGTCGAGTGGGCAACCATTCTTATCTACTTTCACGTCTTTCGGAGTATCAGGGCATAAGTCCAGCTTATCTGTTACCCCATCTCGGTCAGCGTCTTTGCGATTACCAAGTACAATAGTAAGTCCAATACCCAAATTAATTCCCCTTGTATTGTAAGGAATAGGCATACTAAAAGAAGGTATTGTGTTATTATCAAGCGGAATGTAATCGGCAGATAAAAACCAGTGAAGAAAACCGGTACGTAATCCCAGTCCTGCACCGATATTGCTTGTTTTGCCATTAAATACCGAATAAGAAAGTGAAAGGTTCAACCACTCGAAAGGTCGACCGTTAATTGAAGCAGTTACTTCTTCATCCAGTACATTTTTCATCCATAGTGTACGTGAAAGAACGCCCAAACTTAATTTATTATCCAGAAATGAGAATTCGGCTCCAATATTTAATTTCGGAGTAGTGTAAGTATTGTATCCACTGGTCACAGAATCCGTAGTCAAATTATTGAATCCGTATAATATGCTATCTTTCAGTGAATTGATGTTGACGTCTAAGCCTGAACTTGTTCCGGTATAATTAAAGTTTGCTTTATTGTAGTATTTATTAAGCCAGTGAATCATTCCGACATCAGTAATTGCCCCTGAAAAAGTTATCCGTTCGGAGGGTTTATACGTAAAACCTAAATCAATAGCACCACCTAGTCCCGATGGTTTTAAGCTGAAAGGCGAACTATAGTTGAGAATTCCGTTTCCGCTAAAATTCAAGCCGTTTGAAAGTGCATTTAAGGTTGTATTTTGTGCAATAAACAGCAGGTCATTGTTGCCATAAAGAAACTTTAATTTTCCGCCGTATGACCATTTATCATTAACCAGATTGGAATATCCCACAGCTGCTTCTGTATAAGCCGTCATGTTCATATTGAAATTTTCAAGTTTAAATGAATTAAGGTCGGGTGTTCCGTAAATCATCAACTTAAACAGATCTTTAGGAATGCCGATTTGTCCATCTACTTTTTCTGAAAGTGAGAAATTCCAGTATGTTTTTTTTGACCGGAAACCAAAGTTAAGAAGATTCAACTGCATATCCAGTTGAAAGTTTGTCCTATCGGTTAGAGAATTGTAAAAATTATTAATTCCACCTGCCGGGTCAGAAACAAAGCCTGATAAGATAGGAGAGGTATTTCCCAAACCTATCCGGGAATAACCAATTACAGGAAGCCCTAGATAATAGTCACTAAAAGGTTGAAAAGCAGGATTTAGATCATGTCGTTGGGGAACATTTTCCATAAAATACATGCTGTTGACTTGCGATACATTTACTAACTGAGCATTGAGATTCAATGTTGTCAGAGCAAAACAAATGAAAGTCAATAATTTAAGTACATAATTTTTTTTCATACAACAATATTTTAATAGGTTAAACAGATTAAAAAAAACGATGTGTTCAAAAATATATTATTTTCACTTAATAGAATGATATTTCCTCGTAACTTACAATAAATTCCACCCGGCGATTCAGCGCTTTGCCTCTTGGGCTATTATTTGTTGTAGCTGGTTGCATATTGCCATAACCGATTGTCGTAATTCTTTTTTCTTCAATACCTCTGCTGATAAAGTATTTCTTCACACGCTGAGCACGTTTTTCGGATAATGTTTTATTGGTTTCTACACTTCCTTCCTTGTCGGTGTGACCCTGTATTTCAATCTGATAAGTCGGATTGTATTTTAGCACCCCAACAACCTGATTTAATATACCATACGACCTTTCCCTAATGATATCAGTTCCGGAATCAAATAAAATTCCCTGTAATGCTTTTCGGAACAGCGAATTTTGTTGTTGCTGGGTTTGTAGCACATTTATTGATTCCTTCTTAACTTCATTTTTCAAAGCAGCAATCACCGGTTTTGGCAGTTCTTTTTTTATTTCAGGACAACCATTATTTGCAGCCACTCCGGCTACTGAAGGACATTTATCCAGGTAGTCAGGTATACCATCTTTGTCGGTATCAATCGGACAGCCATTCGAATCTACTTTGGCTATTTTGGGTGTATCAGGACATTTATCAAGGTAATCAGGCACACCATCACCATCCGAATCAATCGGACAACCCACCGAATCAACTTTGCTTGCTTTTGGTGTATCAGGGCATTTATCTTTATAATCAGCCACACCATCACCATCCGAATCAATCGGACATCCTTTTTTATCCACTTTTACACCTTGTGGTGTTTTCGGACATTTATCCAGATAATCGGGAACTCCATCACCATCTTTATCTAACGGACAGCCATCTTTATCTACTTTCACACGGGCGGGAGTTTTTGGACATTTGTCCAGATAATCAGGTACTCCATCACCGTCAGAATCAATTGGACAGCCTTTTTTGTCGACTTTCACAGCAATTGGAGTGTTAGGGCATTTATCCCAACGATCAGCTACACCATCTTTATCAGCATCTTTCTTCTCGTTAAATACAAATTTAATACCAATTCCCAGATTAATTCCTTTTGTGTTATAGGGTAGTGGAGCAATTACAGCAGGGAAATTGCTGTTAATTACATTTAATGGCACCGATGCATAGCTTATCGGAATATAATCGGCTGACAGAAACCAGTGAATAAAGCCTGTTCGTAGTCCTAAACCAGCCCCAAAATTGCTCATGCGACCATTAAAGAACGAGTAGGAGAGTGACATATTCGCCCATTCCCACGGACGTACATTAACGGAGGCCGTCAATTCTTCCATATAATTTTCGTGATGTTTGACAGTTCTTGACAGAACACCAAGGCCTAATTTATTATTGAAGAATCCATATTCTATACCCAGGTTTAATTTCGGACTGGTATAGGTGGTATAGGCTTTGCTTGTTTGTGAGCTTGAAACTGAATTTATTACTCCTTTTAAAATTGAATCGGTGATATTCAATACATTAATATTTGAGTTTAAATTAAAATTTCCAAAACCCTTAAATGTATAATCGGAATTATAGGTCGTATTCTTTATGTTCTGATTCCAGTAAATCATACCCAAATCTGTAACAGCACCTGATAGTTTCAAGTTCTTAATGGGTTCGAAAGTAAAACCAAGGTCAATTCCAGCACCTAATCCACTGGATTTAGTCCAATCCGCCATATTGGCAAGTCCTATTGGTTTTAATAAGTCATTCAGGTTAACCGGAATCAGATAGTTAAGTGTTTCAAAGTATTTTTCTATCTGAACTGCTCCCGGTGATGCTGAATTTATCAATAGATTCCCTTTTAATTTCCAGTCATTTAGCCCGGCATTGAGGCTGATATCCTGATTTGTGGTGGATATGTTTGATGATCCGTACAGGAATTTCAGTTTAGCTCCTATAGTAAATTTATCGTCCAATCTTCTAGAATAACCAAACGCAGCTTCGGTATATACACTCATATCCACATCCAGATTGCTTAAATAAAAAATATTATTGTTGAGCTGAGGTGTTCCAAAAACAGCAAAATTCATAATTTACTTTGGAATACTAAATTCCCTGTCCATTTTTTCAGTCAGAGAGAAACTCCAGAATGATTTTCCACTTCGAAAACCAAAATCAAGCAAATTTACTTGTATGTCTTCATTTATCTGGGTTACAGGGTTTAATGCATCATAAAATTTCTGTTTATTACCATTCGGATTAAAGAACAAGATAGTCTGACCATTTTGATTATAAATGACATCTTTAAGTGAAATAGAATTATTCCCCAACCCAATTTGCGAATAACCAATGGCAGGCAGTCCTATATAGAAAGCATTCAGTGGCTGAAATGCCGGATTCAACATAGTGCGTTCAGGTGCATTTTCCATGAAATAAGTTGTGTTAACCTGTTGAGAACGAACTGAAATAACCGAAAAAATAAAAAAACAAACAATTACTGTAATTTTAGCAATACCACTCATACTTACTTACTTTTTTTGTTGGATTTTAGAGTCATTGTAGTATTGGCTTTTACAAATACTCCCAGCTTCACACCAAAGCTGTTTTTGGTAGTAAAATGAATTGGATTAGTTGTTTGTACACCGTTTACAAGTGTGTGATCACCAGCTAAATCTACTGAGTATACTATAAATTTAGTTTTCTTCAGTTCGTCAATTGTATTTTTGCTCAACCCTATTTGCAACGTTTGTGTTTTTATTCCACCTGTCTTCACTGTACCATCCGAATTAATATCCGGAGAGTTTAGTTGATACCGACTAAACATGGTTCCTATAGCAGACTCATCTTTAATGTTGACAACATTGCTTTCAATAGTATCGTTATTGGCACTTGATTTCCAAAAAGTCATTCGGTAAATGGCTTTCACCGGCAAACCGTTTGCAAAATTAAGCACCAGAACAGCTGAATCAACCCCATCAAGGATGGTTCCTAGGCTTTGGCCAACGTTTATTATAGTATCTTTAATGCTGTAGTTACTTCCATCCTTAAAACTCAGTTTCACACGGGTTTTTAGATCAAATTTCAATTTGTTGTCTGCTGTTATAAAATTCGTTGTTCTGCTTGGCAATGGATTATCAGCCACTGTATATTTAAAATCAATAGTATTGGGATAAGGGTTGGTGTCGAAGAGTTTATCAATTTCACCGTTGGTGTTGTTGAATTGAGTCAGCGAACTGGTGGCTGTAGATCCTATCATAGTTGGCCCGTTTAAATACTGTTTTGTAGAATTGCTTGTGTGGTCATTAAACCAGGCTGCTTGAAAAATAGCAGGATTTGTTGAATTATATGTTCTCAAATAATCAAGATTAAAAACCAAATCAGCACCAAAATTGCTAGTGGCACTTATATCAATGGTTGGACTTTCGAACCTTAGAAAGCTATTTGGGAAAGTACTAGCTAAATTTACATGAGCTGTTTGTGAGTCGTTTATTGAAAACCTGAACAGACCCCAGGCTTCGGAAAGTACAATATCAGTGAACTTCAGAGTGATATAAATCTTTGAAGTAGGACCTAAATTGATTGGTATATTTTGTTTTTTTACAGTCACATTCATGCTGAAAGGAATTTTTGTGCTACCGTTAGGATTAATAGTATAATTTCCCATCGTGATTTGTCCTTTTTGTCCATAAACGACAGGGGTAAATGATGGATTTATGCCATTATCAATCTTCAAATTAGTGGTATTAAATACAAATTCCACCTTAATATCACTCGCTGGAATCGTTTTTATATCCGGCGAAGCGTCGATGCTAACATCTAATGTTGTTGAGCTCAATTTAAGTATGTCTATTCTTTGTTTAGCCACATTGGAATTTATACCAAGACCGAG
>JBAWXD010000163.1:0-8659 GCA_037144275.1 Paludibacter sp.
GCAATGACAAGTACTTTTAGTATATTTAAGGTGGGGAGTAAATGCTAAAATGAAATACCGTCAAAGAAGTATGTTGATAAAACTGATCTTAAAGCTATTTTAATATTAATTTCCAAACAGATAATAGAAGCTAAGAGGCTATTTTTATGATGTTATACACAAATAGCTAAAACTAATTCAAACATATTTCAACTCAATAAATAATAAATTATTTCGAACTTTTTTTCAGTTACAGCGTTTATTTGAGTAGAAAAATTGGAAACTAAATTCAAAAAAAAAATGAGTAAAATTGAAAGAATTTTTGCCCGCGAAATACTTGATTCGCGTGGAAATCCTACTGTAGAGGTAGATGTATTATTAGAATCGGGCGTTACAGGACGTGCTGCAGTTCCATCGGGAGCTTCAACCGGCGAAAACGAAGCAATTGAACTTCGCGACGGTGATAAAGGTCGTTATTTGGGTAAAGGTGTTCAAAAAGCAGTTGCCAACGTAAATAACGTGCTTGCTCCGGCTTTAATTGGTATCAGTGCTTTGCAACAACGTGCTATCGATAAACTGATGATTCAGCTGGACGGCACAAAAACCAAATCGAAACTGGGTGCTAATGCCATTCTGGGTGTTTCGCTGGCGGTGGCTCGTGCTGCTGCTTCGTATCTCGATTTACCTCTGTATCGCTACATTGGCGGAACAAATGCATTTACCTTGCCTGTTCCAATGATGAACATTATCAACGGTGGTTCTCACTCCGATGCACCGATTGCCTTTCAGGAATTTATGATTCGTCCCGTGGGTGCTTCATCATTCAAAGAAGGATTGCGTACAGGTGCTGAAGTGTTTCACTCATTGAAAAAAGTGCTCCACGACAAAGGCCTCAGCACCGCTGTGGGCGACGAAGGTGGCTTTGCTCCTAACCTTGCCGGCGGAACGGAAGAAGCGTTGGAATCTATCCTTACCGCTATCCGCAATGCAGGTTACAAACCGGGTTCGGATGTAACTATCGGGTTGGACTGTGCTGCATCCGAATTTTTTAAAGATGGTGTGTACGACTATTCTAAATTCGAAGGTCCAAACGGAAAAAAACGTTCGTCGGCCGAACAGGCTGATTACCTGGCTGAACTAGTTGCAAACTATCCGATTGACTCTATCGAGGACGGTATGGGTGAAGGCGACTGGGATGGATGGAAATTGCTAACCGACAAACTGGGCAAAAAAGTGCAGCTGGTAGGCGACGATTTGTTTGTAACCAACGTGGATTACCTGAAAAAAGGTATCGACTTGGGTTGTGCTAACTCCATTTTGATTAAAGTAAATCAGATTGGTACGCTTACCGAAACGCTCGACGCCATTGAAATGGCTCACCGTGCTGGTTATACTTCGGTTACTTCGCACCGCTCGGGCGAAACGGAAGATTCAACCATTGCCGACATTGCCGTGGCTACCAACTCCGGACAAATCAAAACCGGTTCGTTGAGCCGCTCCGACCGTATGGCTAAATACAACCAACTGCTTCGCATCGAAGAAGAATTGGGCGATTTGGCGGTATATGGGTATAAGAAATAGTTGAAAATGATTTTAAAAAGAAATCCGATGAGTTGATTCATCGGATTTCTTTGTTTTATAGACAGTATTTGTCCTATGGGGATTGAGATTTCAGGGCTACGCCCCTAATGTTTATTTTTTTATATTTTCTACGAAGATTATAGGGCTCCGCCCCTTTTTTACTGCTGAAATAAATGTTTAATTTTAGAATCGAAATATATGGTCTTGAAATGGTTAAATGATATTCAAAGGTGTAGCCCAGTAATCATCGTAGTGATACAACCCGATATAATTGTGAATTTGTTTCAAATGATTTTCGGGGGTGTAGCCCAGTAATCATCGTAGTGATACAACCCGATATAATTGTGAATTTGTTTCAAATGATTTTCAGGGGCGTAGCCCTATAATCTTCGTAGCAAAAAATCCGCCCTGAAATTTAGGGGCGTAGCCCTGACATCTAACTTTCTTCGTACCATTCAAACAAATAATTATCATCATAATCAATCTCAAATTTATTCAAAAACAATAAATACTCTTCTTTGAATGATTGCTTTTTATGATGTTCCGGTTGATTGAGAATATATTTAACCACATTGTCAATGTGTGATTTTGAATAGCTAAATGCTCCATAACTATCTTGCCAACTGAATCTTCCGGCTATGTATTTTTTCTCATTGAGCCAGTTTGTTGAACCTGATTTAATTTGTTCAATGAGCTTTGAAACAGCTATTGTTGGATGCATCCCAACAAATATATGAACATGATCGGGGTTACAATAAACTGCATAGGTTTTGGATTTATGATTTGATACAATTCCGCACATTACTTTTTCTAATTCGTTCCGAAATTTTTCTTTTATCAGGTTTTCACGACCTTTTACAGAAAAAACAAATTGTACGTACAGTTGAGTGTAGGTATTTGCCATATTGGATTGTGATTTCAGGGCTATGCCCCTAATGTTTATTTTTTTATGTTTTCTACGAAGATTTCAGGGCTACGCCCCTTTATCTGAATTGACCTATTTGCTTACCAAATTATACACCCTGCCATCTTTGTACTCGTAGCATTGTTCGATTTTGCTAGAATCTGTATCCAACCGAAATCCCAAAGTTTCCAAATTGACTTTTTGCAGTAGGATAATTATTACTGTTTCCAAATGCATGATTATAATATTCTTCTTTAGTCCAATTACCATAAAGAACTGGGATAAGTTCATTCAAGAATTTCTCTTTATTAAAAAAGTCAAATACTGTAATTAAAGGCGAATAATAGACTTTTAGAATTAATCCACCCGTTAATCTATCAAAACGATAACCTATTGAAGGTACAAAATATATTCCTTCTGATTGATACCAAAAATCATGAGTATTACCAAATGTTCCAGTTGGAAAGTGCATATTTTGTGCACCTTTAATATATGAAGCTCCTAATCCTAATTCAAAATGGTGACTCTTTGTCCCAGTTAGTAAATTGATTCCGATTGGAATTCCGGTAAACTGTATGCTATTTCCAGAATAATAACCAAAACCAATTCGAGCATTTAGTCTGAAATCTTTAAATTTAACAACTTCATATTCTCCATTAAGAGAATATATTCCACTGTTTCCGAATAAATCAAGTGATAGACCAAATTTATTGAGTTTGCTTTGGGAATTTCCAATTGTACTAATTGTCAGAAGGAATAGTAAAATTCCAAATTTCCGTATTAATTTCATGGTTTTTTATTTTATTTTTTTGCTTTCAGTTTATCATAGAATAAAGTGTAATTACCCTTATTTACTCAGCAAATTATACACCCTGCCGTCTTTGTACTCGTAGCGGATAATGCCTTTTTTGTAGGTGAAATATACTGTATTTGGTGTAATGTCAGGTGTAACATTTTGTAAAACATATAAATTTTGATACGATACTCCACTTAAAGTAAAATTAGAAATTTCTTGTTGGGAACTGTATAATTTCATATAGTCGAAATAAATGAAAAACGTCACACCTCCTACATTTGCAGTGGTAATTCGAAAATCTAAAAGAGAATTCTTACTGTTTGGTTTTTTGTAGCTTACGTAGAGCTCTTGAAAGGAATCATGATCCTTTTGATTCCATGAATTAGCTATTGACAAATCTAATGTATCTATTTTACTACTTACACTATCCTGAAAATAAACT
The DNA here is from genome assembly GCA_037144275.1 of Paludibacter sp. Lineage (GTDB taxonomy): Bacteria > Bacteroidota > Bacteroidia > Bacteroidales > Paludibacteraceae > Paludibacter. Next base: position 3,703 of record JBAWXD010000163.1, read on the forward strand.
CTGTCATTATTTTCCAATAGAGGTATATGATCCTGAGGTATATTAAAATGATAATTTTGATTGAAAAGACCACTACACGCACTCATCACCCCACAAACCAAAACAAAAAACAGCAGCTTTTTCATAAGACACCTGATTTAAATTAACTGACACAAATATACATGTTTTTTTCATAATTAAGATAATTTTTCGTTTAAAGTTTAAAATTACTCCTAAAAAGAAAAAATACGCAAAATTGTCAATCAAAAAATGGTCATTATTTACATCCAATTAAGCTATTTACAAAAAAACAAGCATTTTAGGTGTCCATATATTCAGGATTTTTTACGAACTGATTTCGCTTGGTTAATGCCCGTTAAGCAACGAATTCAGTCTGTTAAATAATTTCAAATAAGTCGCAAATTTTACTTGTTGGAATGGCTTTTGTATATTTTCGCAGCGAAATTAATCTCAGTTATCAACTAAATTATTAATTATAAAAATCAGAAAATTATGAAAGCAACAAAAAGAATGAAATCGCTCGGCCTTTTCGTGTTGGTCGTAGCGGTGAGTGTGGCAACCAACCTGACAACTAATCTGGTTTCGCACAAAAATGAGGGTTTTAATGGTCAGGACAATTCGGTTCCGGCAGGTTATGCCAAATTTGCACGTGCTTCCAACGCTATGGAAACAGATTTTACAGTAGCTGCCGAATTATCAATTCACGCGGTGGTTCACGTAAAAACCAAAACCCCACAAAGGATTCAACAATTTGGTGGTGGCGGATTCCCCAACGATCCGTTTTTCCAGTATTTCTTTGGTCAACCTCAACAACGTCAACCGCAGGAACTACCCATGCAGGAAGCTTCCGGCTCGGGGGTGATAATTTCGAAAGATGGCTACATTGTGACCAACAATCATGTGGTCGATCAGTCAGCCGAAATTGAAGTTACACTCAACGACAAACGCACCTTCAAAGCCAAAGTTATCGGCACCGACCCCAATACCGACATTGCGCTGATAAAAGTTGAAGCCGAAAATCTGCCAATTATTACATTTGGTAATTCCGATTCGCTGAAAGTGGGCGAATGGGTGCTGGCTGTTGGCAATCCATTTAATCTTACTTCCACTGTTACTGCCGGAATTGTAAGTGCCAAAGCGCGTAATATCAACATTATCAATTCTCAAATGAAAATTGAAGCCTTTATTCAAACCGATGCTGCCGTAAATCCCGGAAACAGTGGTGGAGCCTTGGTAAATACCCGTGGTGAACTGGTTGGAATCAACACTGCTATTGCATCGCAAACAGGTTCGTATGCCGGTTATTCGTTTGCTGTTCCGGTAAGCATTGTGCAAAAAGTGGTGGCCGATATTCGTAAATTCGGCGTGGTACAACGTGCGGTATTGGGTGTTGAGATTAAAGATATTAGCAACGATCTGGCCAAAGATAAGAACCTGAAAACACTCGAAGGAGCTTATGTAGGCAAAGTAGCCGATGGTTCGGCAGCCAAAAAAGCAGGTGTAAAAGAAGGCGATATTATCAATAATGTGAATGGAGTAAATGTCAAGTCGGTTGCAGAATTGCAGGAACAAATTGGTCGTTACCGCCCCGGCGACAAAATCAACATTAGCATCATTCGCGACAACAAGGAACAAAAACTCAATATCGAGCTTCGTAACCGTCAGGGAAGCACCGGAGTAGTTTCGTCGCAAAGCAGCGAAGATGTATTAGGTGGCACCTATAAAGAAGTGAGCGATAAACTGAAACAACAATTTGGGTTGGATTATGGTGTGGAAGTAAAATCGCTTTCGAAAGGTAAATTAGCCGATCAGGGCATCAAGCCGGGATTTATAATCGTGAAAATCAATAATCAACCAATTCGCTCTGCCGAAGATATTCAGACAGCTTATGATGCCGCTGTGAATAACGGTCAACAGGATAAAGTGCTTCTGATTGCCGGATTATATCCAAACGGAAAAATAATTTACTATGCAATAAATCTGGCTGAATAAGCTGATTATTAAAAATTTACACAATTAAAAGTACAAACTCTAAAAAAGAGGGTTTGTACTTTTAATTTTTTCAACAATTCAAAACATTTTCAGACTTTATACGTTTGATAAAGAAAAGGTTGATTTTTTGAATATTATTTCACATTTAACCAAACTTCTTTTTGTTATTTTTTTCTTGGCAATCTCAAAAAAAATGACTACTTTTGCAAGCTAATTTTCATCAAAAAATGAGACAATTAAAAATTACCAAATCAATCACGAATCGTGAAAGTGCATCCCTTGACAAATACCTGCAAGAGATTGGACGCGAGGACCTTATCACCGTCGAAGAAGAAGTTGAGTTAGCTCAGCGGATACGTGCCGGTGACCGGATAGCGTTGGAAAAACTGACACGTGCGAACTTACGTTTCGTTGTTTCGGTAGCAAAACAGTACCAAAATCAAGGCCTCAGTCTACCCGACTTAATCAATGAAGGCAACCTTGGACTGATTAAAGCAGCTGAGAAATTTGACGAAACACGTGGATTTAAGTTTATTTCGTACGCAGTGTGGTGGATTCGTCAGTCTATTTTGCAAGCTTTGGCCGAACAGTCACGTATTGTTCGTTTGCCACTGAATCAGGTAGGTTCGTTGAACAAAATCAACAAAGCTTTTTCGAAATTTGAGCAGGAAAACGAACGCAAACCATCTCCCGAAGAACTGGCAGAAGTGCTGGACATTCCGGTTGACAAAATTGCCGACACCATGAAAGTTTCCGGTCGTCATATTTCGGTGGATGCTCCATTTGTTGAAGGCGAAGACAACAGCTTGCTGGATGTAATGATTAACGACGATTCTCCAAACGCTGACCGCGTGTTGATAAACGAATCACTATCCAAAGAAATTGAGCGCGTGCTGGCATTTACCTTGTCGGACAGAGAGCGCGACATTGTGAAAAAATTCTTTGGCATTGGGGTTACCGAAATGACACTCGAAGAAATTGGCGACGAATTTGGCCTGACACGTGAACGTGTACGCCAGATTAAGGAAAAAGCGATTCGCAAATTGAGACCAAACGCTAAAAGCAAATTATTAAAAGGATTTTTGGGTTAAGCGGAACGATAGTACGATTTCTCTCAAAAAATAAAAGGAGCAACTTCACTGAGGTTGCTCCTTTTGTATGTAATAATTTGTATTTTACAATAAGTATTGTTCACTAATTGATTTGTGTTCCTGTACACGGAAAATCGTATCAGCAAACATATCGGCAATGGTCAGAACTTTCGCCTTTTCGCATTTAGCCAATTCGAATGGAATTGAATCTGTAAAAGCAATTTCGGTAAGTGCTGAATTCACAACCCGTTCGGAAGCATCGCCTGACATCACACCATGCGACACAATAGCACGTACGCTTCTGGCACCTTTGGCAGTCATTAAATCGGCAGCTTTACAAAGTGTTCCGGCAGTATCCACCATATCATCAATAATGACAACATCTTTTCCGTAAACCTCACCAATAATAGTCATTTCGCCAACTACGTTTGCTTTTTCACGGGTTTTGTAACAAATAACCATTGGTACACCCAGGTATTTAGAATACGAACCGGCACGTTTTGAACCACCCACGTCGGGCGAAGCAATAACCAGATTTTTAAGCTTCAGTGAACGGATATAAGGAACAAAAATAGTAGAACCATACAAGTGGTCAACCGGAATATCAAAAAATCCCTGAATCTGATCAGCATGTAAATCCATTGTAATTATACGGTCAACACCTGCAACTCCAAGCATATCAGCAATTAGTTTTGCACCAATTGAAACGCGTGGTTTATCTTTTCTGTCCTGACGCGCCCAACCGAAATAAGGTATTACTGCAATAATTTTGTAAGCTGAAGCTCTTTTAGCCGCATCTATCATCAGGAGTAGCTCCATCAGATTGTCTGAATTCGGAAAAGTAGACTGAATTAAATAAATATACTGACCACGTATTGATTCTTCATACGATACAGCAAATTCTCCATCCGAAAAATGCTGGATTTTCATATTTCCAAGCGGACATCCTAAACTCTGACAAATTTTTTCGGCAAGATAACGACTTTTAGTACCTGAAAACACCTTAAATTCTGAACTTGTGGATTGCATAGCAGATGGATAATGTGGTTTGAAGAATTTTCTGCAAAAGTACTGAATATAATCATATAAAGGCAAGAAAAGTTCATAAATATGTCATGAATATTTATGAGTTGAAAATACATTTCTTTTTCGATTTTCGGATGAAGATTATATTTGTGGTATATAAGTATCGAAACGACTTAGTGAAATTACCGCAAACGTTTGAAATGAAATTTAGTATATTTTTACAGAGCTTGAAAATTTAGCTTGGAAAATAGCTGTATTTTTGAATGGTTTAAAATTAGTTCAGACCTAAAAATCTATTATTCAGCAATCTATGAAAATTCATTTTAAAATATCATATTATACCTATTGGGGACAGCGCATCCTTATAAGTGGAAATATACCGGAATTGGGAAATAATGACTTATCCAGGGCACTTGAACTTAATTATCAAAATCCAGAAAAATGGACTGCCGAAATAGAACTAAATGCTCCTGAAGATTTGAAGCTAAATTACCGGTATATATTATTTAACGAACTAACCGGAAAATACGATGAAGAATGGGGAGATGACCGAAATTTAGTACTCAATTCAACTAATGCCGATCATTATTTTTGCTATGATACCTGGAATTCGGCATCGAGCATTGATAATGTATTTCTTTCCACCCCTTTTCAGGATGTTTTATTCCGAAATGACACTGCAGAAACAAATAAAGCAATTAATCCGATAAAAAAATATAGCCATATTTTCAAAGTTAAAATGCCTTTACTTCGAAAAAATGAGGCACTTTGTATAATAGGTGATTGCGAAGTATTGGGTAACTGGGCAACAAATAATCCGATTATACTCAGTAAAACAGATGATAATC
>JBAWXD010000164.1:0-8632 GCA_037144275.1 Paludibacter sp.
CTGCACCTACCGAACCATCGGTATTGTATAATTCGATAGTCGCGCCTGTGATATTCGCCAAAGTCTGACGGAAAATAGGGCTTAAGAACAAGTTAGCATGTCCGGCACGGATAGTTTTGGTTTCAATGCCCATTTGGTTCATGATATCCATTCCATATTTGAATGAGAATGCAATGCCTTCGTGAGCTGCACGGATTAAATGCGCTTTCGTAATGCGATTGAAGTTTACACCGTGGATAGAACAGTTAGGTTCCTTATTTCCTAGAACACGTTCAGCTCCATTACCAAAAGGAATAATGCTTACACCTTCGCTTCCCACCGGAATGCCGGCTGCCAGTTCATTCATTTCTGCATAGCTGATACCTTCGGGAGCCACGTTATTTTTAATCCAGGTGTTCAGAATGGCCGTTCCATTGATACAAAGCAACACACCCACACGGGTTGCATCAGTTGTGTGATTCACGTGAGCGAATGAGTTTACACGCGATTGCGGATCGTATTTCGAATCGCTATTTACACCGTAAACAACACCCGAAGTTCCACCGGTAGCGGCAATTTCACCCGGATTCAATACGTTTAACGACAATGCATTGTTAGGTTGATCGCCAGCACGATAGGTTACCGGAGTTCCGGCAGCTAAACCAAGTTCAGTTGCAATATCAGGTTTCAGGTTTCCTTGCTGACCAAATGTTGGTACAATTTCAGGAACCAAAGTAGTATCAAATCCAAAATAATCGAAAAGGAATTTGGCAGGAGCTTCAGCTTTAAAATCCCACGCAATACCTTCAGATAAACCTGAAGCTGTGGTACGGGCATCGCCGGTCATGCGCATGGCCAAATAATCGCCGGGCAGCATATAATATTTCGCTTTCGCAAAGTTTTCAGGTTCGTTTTCTTTCACCCATGCCATTTTCGACAAAGTAAAATTACCCGGAGAGTTCAACAAGTGCGACAAACATTTCTCGCCACCCAGTTCGTTGAAAGCTTTTTCGCCATAAGGCACAGCGCGTGAGTCGCACCAGATAATGGAATTGCGTATGGCCTGTTGGTTTTCGTCAACAAGCACAAGTCCGTGCATTTGGTACGAAATACCAATAGCCTTAATGTCTGATGCATTCACTGCCGATTCTTCTAAAACCACTTGTGTGGCTAATTTTAGGTTTTTCCACCAAATTTCGGGATTTTGTTCCGCCCAACCTGCCTTCACTGAAATAATTTCCATTTCCACTTTTGGAAAAAATGCCGATGACACACATTCGCCTGTCTCTGCATTTACCAAACTCGCCTTAACCGACGAACTACCTAAATCATAACCGAGTAGATACATATTTTTCTATTTACAATTTATTTATTTACCGCTTGGCTTGCCAAGAATTTACTAGTAATATCTCGATAGATAGAAGTTAATATACTGAAGAAAATCGTCGAAATCAATATATCACGTTCTCTTTTTATCAAACTTATAAAGTCTTGCTGCCCGATGAGGAACCCCTTCTTCTACTTCATCAAGAATAAGCAAATAAGGCATTTGAGATACTTTCTTTTGAAAATTTCTTACATCTGATCGGGTTTGATGCACAACATCGTGTAAAATGCGAAGTTGAGAAATTGTGAACTTTTTTGGTAATAATTCGAACAACAAATGAGGCTCAACTTTCAATTGATGACGTACATGTTCCAATCCTTTTTCAATAATTTGATTATGATCAAAGGCAAGTTGCATTTTTGCAATTTCTTTAATATCATACCAGTTTGCAGAAGAATCAGTAGCATTAAAAACCAGTTTCCTATCAATCTTTATTAAAGCTGTGTATGCTACCGTTACAATTCTCTCAATTTTTAATTGTGTTGTGCGTTCCAACCACAATAAATCCCTTGGATTTGAAGTTCTGTTAGGATTCCCAAAGCTTTGAAACTGACTTAAATAGATATTTTTCAATCCGGTAAGTTCTGTCAAAACCCTTGAGGCTGCTTGATCCAAATCTTCATTGTTCAGTATAATGCTTCCCGGAAGTTTCTTGTCGTTATATAATTCATTTTGTTCATCAATGCTACGTTCAATCAGCAAGACTTTCAGCTTTTCTCCATCAAATCCAAAAACTACACAGTCAACAGAGATATGAGGATTATATAAGTTTTCGTTTGACATATTTTATTTTCAACAATTAATTCGACAAAAATAAAAATATTATTCGAATTATATATATTTTTTTATCATGTTATAAAACACATATTCAGATATTTACATACTGTAAAATATACAATATACAAAACATATTAATGTGTTTAGTACAATAAGTATTTGCATGTTAGTTATGCTAAAGCAAACTGGTTTAGCATATTAAAAACCTACTACTAACAAAAGTAATAGTTTGAAAAATACAATAAGTATTGAGATAATAAAATGTATATTCTTATAATCTTTAACGTTATTAGTTTGTAAAAAACATTGTATTGTTTAATTTTATCTAAGGTTTGTATTTCATTTAACATGTCAGTTCTTTAAAATATTATTAAAATACAAGGTAAAAACAATCTACTCAAAAGAATGTGTAAGTATTTGATTTTATGGAAACCCAAAATGCATTTTCAAATTCCACTTAACAGAAAAACTCCCATAATCGGCATATTGCCAATTATGGGAGTTTCCAATTCAAACAATCAAATAAACAACGTTTATTTCTTTTTTTCGTTATCGCGAACTTTTATCCGAGCATACCAGCCTTCACGTTCTTTAACTAAGTCGTAACCTCTTTTTGACAGATAATTATTGATACGCCCTTTGTATTTGCCAAATGCTTCGTGCTTTTTATTCGAATTTTCGGCATCTATTGAAAATTCGCGTGCTTCTTTCAGCCATGCCAGAATTTGTATTTTTTCAACTTCCTTAAGTGTTGGAATCATTTCCAGCGTTGCATCGTAGGTCACTTTCACCACGCCAAAAGTAATACCATCCTTTATAGCTTCAATTTGCGCCTCGTTGATGTATAGCGACAATTCGGCAGGAAAAGCAAAGTGTGAGCGATATAATGCAGCTTCTTTTTCGTTTTGAGCAGCATTCGAAGCGATTTTTTTTGCATTAGCAACAAGAATTGAACGTTTTATTTTAGCCAAATCACTGTCGCGTTTGGCATAAATATCATTCAAAGTAAAATACTTGTTTGAAACGATATTCACTACGTTTCGGGTTGCATCAGCATCTTTCAGCTTGAGTTTATCCACTATCTTTTTCGACCGTTCAACAATTGTCGAAACATATTTCGAATCACGGTTTTTGGAATCCAGTTCTACTGCCTGAACGGTTGTTGTAAATAAAATAAAAAGCAAAAGAGCCCCTAGCCCCTGAAGGGGAACTAAGTTAGTTTTGTATCTGATTTTTCTTATATCCATTTTTAATTATAATTAGTAGTTGTAATCTAGTTCCCCTTCAGGGGTTAGGGGCTAAAGTTTTCCCTTTTCAGCCAAGGTATCGTGGTTGTTTGCAGGTTTTGTCCAGTCCGTTTTTGTCTTAGTACTTATACCATTGATATACTTTTCAATATTGGTATAACCATCACCGGTACAATCTTTCACAGCATCGCTTGGATCATTCGGATTCAAACCATTTGCTTTTTCCCATGCATCAGGCATACCATCTTTATCGGTATCAATATAAGGTGTTCCTTTGTATTCAGGATAGCCACCAACCTGACGAATATCGGTAATAATGCCATTTTTATACGAATCTTTAGCTAAACGACGATGTTTGAACTGAAAGAAATTTACTGAATCCAGGCCTTCTTTGTAATAAGCTTTTCCTGTTTGCACCTGAGTAATCACGTGTTGATCAACAATGTCGCGTTTAGGAATATTGGCACCCACATTTTTTAAAACATAGTTATAAGCATCCTGAGCTTTCATTATCGGAAATTCAGGTTTTGGGAAAGGTTCGTTCCAACGCATTGAATCGGTATACTGACCGGCGTTTTCCATTTCTTCCACTTGCACACCACCATTCCAGTTATCTTTAGTTACAGCATCGTTACCTTCCATAATGTTACCATTGCAATAAACACGACCGAATACCAGATAACCCAGTTTGCTGCGACCTGACTCAGGTTTGAGAATACGATGGCCGATTGGAGCATTTTTTGGAGTCAAAGCACCAGGTTTGTAATAGTTGTTGATAATATTATAAAGCGCTGTATAGTCGCCGCCATCTACCGAACGATTAGCCCAGTTATAAATCACGTTATTTACAAAATTGAAAACTCCATTCCAGCCAATAGATGGATTACGTCCAGCATTATCAGCCCAAAGATTACGCATAAACGAGCAGTTTTCACCACCCAGCGTACTACCAAAAGCGTGGTTATATGTGTCCAAAGCCTGAGCAGAAATAGTATTTTGAATAGTTACATTTACTGTCGGCAGTTTTTCTTCCTTAATACCGGGACCAGGATTAAACATATGACGGTAAAAAGATATGTTTTCGTCCAATCCCCACATACATGAGCAGTGGTCAATCATGATATTTCCTACCGGATTTCCACCAAATGAATCATCTCGGCGTTCTACTTTGGTTTCACCACGGCGGAAACGCATGTGACGAACAACCACATCATGTGTATTCACCCAAAATGATTCTCCAGCAACACAAACGCCATCACCCGGAGCGGTTTGACCTGCAATAGTCAGATAAGGAGCTTCAACAATAATTGGAGTCTTTATGTGAATAATACCTGCCACATTAAACACCACAATACGTGCTCCAACTGATCCTTCACAAGCATCGCGCAAGGTACCGGGACCACGATCTTCGAGACTGGTAACAGTAATTACTTTACCACCACGACCACCAAAAGAATATGCACCTCCGCCTTCAGCACCCGGGAAAGAAGGAATTTTTGCCTGGGGTAAATCAGTTGGACGGGCAGCCCATGGAATGTATGGCTTACCGTTACATTTTTCAGCTTTCAAGATTGTCTTATTGGCAGTCATTACACTGTCTGCATAAGCAGTTTCTGCTTGTATCATTTTATCGGCCTTAGCTTTTAAATCAGATGGTACTTCGGGGTATTGCGCATGCAACATGCAAAAAGGAGCAAAAATCAAAATTGCCAGCATTACTTCCATGAATTTTCTTTTCATTTTCCTTGGATATTTTTAGTGTTTTGTCAGTTGATTCGTTTTAAATATAGACGCTTTCTGTGCGACGATGTACTCAAATATAATGCCAATAATACACAATAAATAAGGAGGAATCTCTTACGACAGGCCTCCTTATTTCATTTATTTTCAATACATTACAATTGCTCTTCCAAAAACTGGTTTATAAATTGCTTGTTCGTAAAACTTAATATGATGACTTAGATTTAATCTTTTATTATTTTAAATTGCTGAGTATCTCCGGAACCATTTCTGACCTGCACCAAATAGCAACCATTGGCCAGATTAGATATATCTATCGAATTGTTTTCTGACAACAAACAAATCATAAGCTGTTTGCCGGTCAAATCAAGAATTTTTGCAGATTGTAATTGAATGTCACTTATTACCTGAATTTTTTTTTTTGCTATGGTTGGAACAATACTTGCATTAAAACTTTTTACTTCTTTTACTGCGGATATAAAGTTATGAGCAATATTTTCCCCCATCAAACTGGCAAGGTACACTTCCAGAGCTGTATAACCTTCCGAAGTTTTCATGTTGCGGTCCTCAGGATTAGTTGGATCTAATCCATTAGCAAGTTCCCAGGCATCCGGCATTCCGTCATTGTCGGTGTCGGTTGGAGGAACAACTGTTGCATAAGGTATATAGCCTTCGGCATTAAACGATTTATCGATGATTCCCCATGTGCCTAAGGAAGCTTTAAAAGTTGCAGTTCCGTTTTTCACTTCACGTATTACTCGACGTTCAACAGTATCTCTATTTACAGTTCCTACTTTTGCAAGAATAGCATTATATGCATCATTTGCACTTTGAATATTTGTTATATAAGGTGAATATCCTACCCAAACATTATTATAAACTACTTTGGAAGATGGCATAAGTAAGGTGTCCGATCCTGCAGTTGCTTTTGTTGGCAGTGCTGTTCCTGCAGTTCCTGACCATTTCCAGGTAAAGCCATTCCAGTTATTCGAATTTATTGTTGGATAACCTTCCATTATATTTCCCGAGAGATACCATTTTGGAATAGTTGCACCAGATACAATATAATTTGTGAAAAAATATTTTGAAGAAGCAGTAGCAGGCCCGGGCTTGTAGTAATTATTAATAAAATTACAAGTATGTGAACGATCTCCTGTAATAACATCACCACCATAAGCAGCACCCGAACTTCCCCAGTTATAGACCACATTATTTAAAAATTCTATAAAAACATTTGTTTCGTTGGTGGTTCTTGCTCCGTTTAAGCGAGGTGAACGGGATTCATTATTAGTCCACAGATTGTGATGATAGGTTGCATTAATTCCACCGGTTTGTGATCCATAACCACGATTTCCTTTACCATGACCGTCATCATAAAGTGCATCGTGAAATATTGTCCACTGAACAGTAGTAAATCGATTGTCGTAAAAAGTAAGATTTTCCTCGCCCGACCAACCAAAATTACAGTGGTCAATTATTACTCGAACAGCATTTTCACAATCCATTGATCCGCCCGGTAGAAAAGTACTGTCGGTTGCATTTTCACCAATACGGAAACGCATATTTCTGATAACCAAATCGGTACATCCACCCAAATTTAACCGACCGTTTCGTATACAAATTCCTTCGCCCGGAGCAGTTTGTCCGGCAATAGTCATTTTAGCTCTTGTGCAACGGATTTCGTTTCTGTTTACAACAGTTGAGCCTGATGTCTGCAAATAGGGTTTTAGTTTAATAATTCCCGATACCCGGAATATGATGGTAATTGAATCACCCGGATATTGAGCTAATGCCCAGCGAAAACTTCCGGGGATGGGAGTTTCCATATTATTGTATGCATTATAATCTTGTAGATTTTCTACGAATACGACCTTACCACCACGTCCTCCTTTTGCATATTTACCATATCCTTCGGCGGTTGGGAAAGCCGGGGTTTGAGAAATTGCTGTAATTGAAATTGCTGTAAAAAACAACAAGCTAAGAACGAAATAAGTTTGATTTTTTTTCATGGTGTTTTATGAGATAAATAATTGAAACAAAAATAGATACTATATTTTGTGTCGCTTGCGAAAAATTGGTATTTAATGTGGAAAAATTAATACGAACAGTTAATTATACGTTTTTGTACATTAATCTGAGCCTAAAATTAATTTTTTAGTGAATACTGAGCCCTTATCCTGAATTTTCAGAATATAGACACCCTTTGAAAAGTTATTCAACTTTGTTATCGATTGATTTGTATTCTGTGAAATAATGTTGCCAGATGTAGTTGACAATTGCAGCTTTTCAACACAACGGTTGAGAGAAATAAATTGATGATTTATTCTAATTCCAATCTCTTCCATTTGAATATCCGATAGGGCGGTTGCTATTGTCGCAGCCTCACTTAAAACACCAGTGGAATTTATTGCTTTTACGCTGTATGTGCTTTTCGTCCCAGAATTGTCTGTATAGCTATTTCCAGTTACGGAACTCAGATATTTTCCATCTTTGTAAACAATATAACCAATAGCATTGGCTAAGACATCCCATGAAATAGTATTATTTGCATACGAAATACTTGGTTTAGTTGGTGATAAACACTGGCTTTCCGGGTCGTATGCAGTTGTACTTAGTTGTGCATAGACGTATACTGGGTTTAAAAAATTATCTACATCTGCTTTGGCAAGCTGAAAACTCCATGAAATACGTCCAGTAGTACTTAAAGGTACTCCATTTTTATCCATACTGTTATATTCTCCGAAACTGGCAGTAGTTTCATTTCCACTCATAGTAGTCCAGCCGGCTGCTTTTATATGCGATCCCAGTTTACAGTTAAGGTAATAAGCGCCACTGTTTATATTCCAGGGTCTGCCTAAAGTAAAACTATTATCTGCCACATCTGAGTTCGCTGTAATATTGCAATTCCGAAATATAAATTCCAGATTAAGATCTTTTCCGGTGGTGGTGGAACTTGCTGCAATATATTTGTATCTGTCTTCGGGAGCTGCTATGTAACCTCCTCCTTTTACACAATTGATGACACAATCATCCAAAAATACAGTGCCACCGGCATAAATAAAATCGACGGCACCTTCAATCCAACAATTTTTAAAGTAACCACGTGTTCCTTTTTTAGCTCGATAAGTATCCTGATAACCCTTTAGAGTGCAATTTTTAAAAGTAGCCATATCACCTGCGGTATAGAGAGCAAGTGCCTGACCTGTATTACCTGCAGAATTGACAAAACTTATATTTTCAGCATAAAAGTTTTTTGCATAAATCTGAAAAGTAGTAGCCAGCTCAAAAGTAGACACCATATTTAGTGATTTGTCATAAGTAAGAATTACACTGTCACGATATTCTCCTATCAGGCTTATAATTTTATTAGATGCAGTTGTTTTTGTTCCGATAGATATTTGTCCATAATAAATACCATTTTTTATAAAAATAATACTTCGCTCATTTCCTGCAGGCTGCGACGGGCATTTTTGCACAGTTCTTTTACAAACAGCCGCTTGGG
>JBAWXD010000165.1:0-8581 GCA_037144275.1 Paludibacter sp.
GGTGATGAATGAAGATCATCCAACCGATGCGGTTCCTGCTGGATTTAAAGGATTTACCGCAGACGCCGTAGGTGGATCAATTTTAGGTAATGTAATGTATAAAACTCAATATTATACTGCGGGGGATGTTGTAACATACACTAATGGAGTTGCTGATGATCAATCAACAGATAGTACACTGGAAATTTTGTCAAATTATAATGATAGTCGTATAAAAATATTCAGCAATACACGAACTAAAGGAGTAATTGGAAATTTCGAGAATGCTATATATCATGCTCAGGGAGAATATATTTTTCTGGCAGACCAGGATGATGTTTGGTTACCTTCAAAAATTAATATTACTGTGTCTAAAATTCGAAGTATTGAACACAATCATCCCGATATTCCAATTTTAGTATTTACTGATGCAACTGTAGTAGATGAAGACCTTTCAGTAATAACAAAATCAATATTTAAACATGAAGGTCAAAAACCTGAATTCTCTGCTACTCCAAATATTTTATGTGTTGCAAATAGAATAATGGGCTGTACAATGGCATTCAATAAAAAAACAAAAGAAATCTGCTTGCCAATAAGTTCAAATGCTGTCATGCATGACTGGTGGATTGCCTTATGTGTAGCTAAATATGGTATTGTAGAATCGATAGATGAACCCCTTCTATTGTATAGGCAACACTCTAACAATATTGTTGGATGTCAGGTAATACAAAAGGATAAGTTAATGGATAAAGTGAAGAAAATGAAATCTTTATGGCTGTTTAATAAAAGAGTTTATCGAATGAGTTCCTCCTTATTTCCTATGAGTTTCCTTAAATTTTCGATGTTAAAAATCCGCTTACATATCTGAAGAAATGAAAGTTTATTTTCTAATAAGTTCGTTAACGACATCGGCTGGTACAGAAAGGATAACTACCTTACTTGCCAATGAATTTATTCATCTGGGATATGAGGTGGGCATTATAGCTATTCATAAAGGAGGAGCACCTTTTTTCAGTTTGGATGCCTCAGTAAAGGTTTCATATTTAAATCAAGAGTCACATACCAATATTTACTTATTTTATCCACTAAATATCTTTAAAATAAGAAGAATTCTTAAAAGAAATAAAGCGGATATTGTGATTGATGTGTGCAGTGCAATGTCATTAATGAGTATACCTGCAACTGCCTTTACCGGAATAAAGGTGATTACATGGGAACATTTCAACGCTATGGTTGAATGAAACCCGATAACATCACCCTTTGCCCGAAAATTAGCAGCTTTATTCTCATCCCATATTGTTGTCTTGACAGAAACAGATAAAAAAGTTTTTGAAAATAAATATAAGGCAAGGAATGTAATTACTATTTCTAATCCTATTACATTTAATTCGGAAACGCCCAGTTTACTGACAGAAAAAGTTGTACTATCAATTGGTAGATTTGAACCACAGAAGGGGTTTGATATGTTGATTGATGCTTGGGAAATGTGTAGATGTAAAGAGTTTGGTTGGAAACTCAAAATTGTTGGTAGTGGTGTTTTAAAATCAGAAATGGAAAATCAGATTATCGCTAAAAATATGCAAGAAACCATATGTTTAGAACCTCCAACTCATCAGGTAATAGATTTATATAAAAACTCATCTATTTTTGCGATGTCTTCCCGATTTGAGGGATTACCTTTGGTACTCATTGAATCAATGTTTATGGGGTTGCCAATTATCAGTTTTGATTGTGAAACCGGTCCCAGGGACATTGTAAAAAACAATATTAGCGGGCGTTTGGTCAAACCAAATGATGTGAAAAGCCTGGCTCAGAATATTGATGAGTTGGCCTTAAATCCAACATTGTTACAAGAATATGGAAAAAATGCTTTAATTTATAACAAACAATTTGAATTAGCTCCTATCATACAAAAATGGATTACTCTGATACAAAAATAATGAAAATTGCCGTCGATTGTCGTATGATCAACAAAAGCGGAATTGGTGTTTATTTAAAGAATATCTTATATTATTGGTTACAGTCATCCAATATTCATTGGACATTGATTGGCAAAAAGGAAGAGTTAATATCCCTGCCGTTAAACTCGAATTGTCATATTGTTGATTGTGATATTCCTATTTTTTCAGTAAAAGAGCTATTAAGTTTTCCCGTAATTGAAATTAATGATTGTGATTTATTTTATTCTCCCAATTTCAATATTCCAGCTGGTATAAAAATACCAATTTATATTACAATACACGATGTGGTATTTCTTGATATCAAAGGACTTTCAAATACGATTGGTTTATGGATTCGCCGATTTATGATGTATCGTGCTATGAGATTAGCTCATTCAATTTTTACAGTCTCTGAATTTTCAAAAAAAAGAATAATTTCTCATTTTGGAAATAAAAAGGAAATTATAGTTGCATATAATGGTTTACGGGTAGATTTGCTGGATTTTAATCCCAATCAAACTTCTAAAATATATGACTTTGAATATGTGCTATTTATAGGCAATATAAAAAAATATAAAGGTTTAGATATTTTGTTGAAAGCAATGGAAGGTAATGATAAGAAATTGGTTATTATAGGTTCTGTTCAAAATTTGAAGACATCGGATAAAATAATATATGAAAAAATACGTTTAAATAGTAATATCAGGTTTGAAGGCCATATTGAAAATGATCAGACCTTATATAATATAATATATCATGCAAGTGTTTTGGTTCAACCATCTCGTTATGAGGGGTTTGGGATCCCCCCATTGGAATCATTATATTTAGGTACTCCAACAATAGTATCGGATATTCCCGTTTTAAAAGAAATATATGGAAAGTTGCCCTTGCTGTTTTTTAAAGATGGAGATGCAGATGATTTAAGATTAAAATTAGAAATGAAAGTTTTTCCTGAAATTGACAAAGAAATTGTTAGAAATAAATATCAATATCAAATAACCGCAGCTATAATACTGGAACAAATCACAAAATATTTTCAATGAAAAAAATTTTACATATCTCAAAATTTTACTATCCATATTACGGCGGCATTGAAGATGTTGCACGTACTATTATAGATGAACTCAAGCCCTACTTTGATCAACGCATAATTTGTTTTAATCATGAAAAGGGAACTATTTACAATATTAATGGTGCAGATGTGTTACGTATAGGTACATCCTTTACAGTTGCCTCTCAACCGATTTCTTTTAAATATAGAAATATTCTCCAAAAAACGATAGATTCATTCAATCCCGATTTCATTCACCTTCATTTACCTAATCCGCTTATTGCAACCTATGTACTGACACTTAATTTAAGAGGTGCCAAAATCATAACACATTGGCATGCCGATATTTTAGGACAAAAGGGGTTTTACAGCTTATACAAACCTTTTGAGCGCAAAATACTGGAGAAAAGTTACAAAATAATTGCTACCAGTGAGATGTACAAAAATCATTCTGAACCACTCCAGGATTTTTCAAATAAAACTTACATCTTACCTAACACAGTCAATGAATCAAAATTACATCTTTTTAACGGTGAACAAGAAGAAATCGATAAAATAAAGACCAAATATGGGAATAAAAAAATCATTTTTTTTGTTGGTAGGCATGTTGGTTATAAAGGGATTGATTTTTTGATTGAGTCTGAAAAATTCATTTCGGAAGAGTGTATTATTCTTGTTGCTGGCACTGGAGAATTGACTAAGGCTTTAAAAGATAAAGTTGGACCTAACATAAGAATAAAGTTTATCGGACGTCTCACCAATAACGAACTAAAATACTACCTTCATGCAGCATCTGTATTTGCCTTCCCTTCCCACAATAGGAGTGAGGCTTTCGGTGTCGCTTTAGCAGAAGCTCTGTATTGTGGTTTACCAGCAGTTTCATTTGATATTAAAGGTTCAGGTACATTGTGGGTTAATAAAGACGGTCATTCAGGTTTGGTTGTAGAAAATATGAACGTGGAGGAGTTTGGAGCAGCTTTATCAAAGATTCTCTCCTCTGATTCTTTACAAAAAGAATTTTCTGAGAATGCCGTTTCATGGGTAAAAACTAATTTTCTCAAAGATCAGATTCTTCCCATAATGAATGAAATTTATTCATAAATACAATGCTCAACGCTTCGATAGTTTTATATAATCACTCACTGTCGGAAATTACTCCTTTAGTAGAAATCTTACGGAAATCAGAACAGGTTTCCGTTATTTTTTTGATAGATAACTCTCCCGATCGGAATACGTCCTTTGAGCAACTCGATGTGAATTATCTGCATTTGGGCAAAAATATTGGCTATGGTGCTGCCCATAATATAGCCATTCGTCAGACTATCGAACAAAACATTCCCTATCATTTGGTAGTAAATCCTGATATTTCATTTGACTTTGAAATTTTGCAGAAAATTTCCGATTTTATGGATTCTAATCCTAAAATCGGACATGTAATGCCTAAAGTATATTACCCAAGCGGTGAGATTCAGTATTTATGCAAACTGCTTCCCACACCCTTTGATTTGATTTTCAGAAGATTTCTTCCTCAGTCCTGGACAAAAAAAGGAATGGATAAATTTGAACTTCGAAGTTCTGCTTATAATCAGATTATGGATGTTCCATATTTGTCGGGATGTTTTATGTTTTTACGAACGGAAGCTCTTATGAAGGTTGGATTGTTTGATGAACGATTTTTTATGTATCCCGAAGATATTGATTTAACCCGCCGCATTCAGCGCGAATTCCGAACAGTATTTTATCCTGAACTTAGTATTATTCACCACCATGCCCGTGATTCTTATCTCAATTTGAAGATGTTATGGATACATACCAGCAATATGATTCGCTATTTCAATAAATGGGGCTGGATTTTTGACCGGGAGCGGAAAATAATTAATAAAAATACGCTTAATCAATTTAAATAATGATACTTTTGCATTCGTAAAATCATTATTTCTAACCTATGAATTTCAGTCTAATCCAAATAACTAGTGCCTTTATGGTACTTTTTGCCATTATCGATATTTTAGGATCTATTCCCATTATTCTTAATATCAAGCAAAAGGGTGATGTAGTTCATTCTTTCAGAGCCAGTGTTGTGGCACTTATCATTCTGATTGGTTTTTTGTTTGGAGGCGAGGGAGTTTTAAAACTTTTCAATGTTGATATTCAGTCTTTTGCAGTAGCCGGGGCATTAGTAATTTTTGTTTTTGCAATGGAAATGGTATTAGACATAGAAATTTTCAGAAATAAAGGTCCCAAAAACGGTTCGTCCATTGTGCCCATTGCATTTCCATTAATTGCCGGTCCGGGATCATTCACAACTTTACTTACTTTACGCGCTGAATATGCTACCGAAAATATTATTACAGCACTGGTTCTCAATATGATATTTGTTTTTCTGGTTCTCAAATCAACTTCTAAAATTGAAAAGATGATAGGGGAAGGAGGAATTTATATTCTTCGTAAATTCTTTGGAATTATTTTATTAGCCATTGCTGTGAAATTGTTTACAACTAATATTGGATCGTTACTATAATAGCCCACTAAACTCCCCCGAAGGGGACTTTAAGACAAAAGCTTACTGAAAGGAAATTCAGTAAGCTTTTGTCTTTTTTTGTTTCCCCTTTTGGGGGAATTAAAGGGGGCTCTATTCCAATACTTCGTTATCGTGCATTTCTTTCATAAAGGTCACGAAATCATTTTTTCGGTCAGAGTCCATCCATTCCAGGCTGCGGCGTGGATGAGCATTCAACGCACCGGAAATAAGATATGGAATGTGATATCCCCAGTCTATTTCTTTTTGCATAGGGTGAACATAGTCCTGAATTACCTGCAACAACGGTAATAATCGGTATTTAGGGTTTTTCAGGAAAGCAATCAGAATTTCAATGGGGCAATTACCAGCACCACGCCCTAATCCCATCAAAGTAGCATCAAGCATAGTGCAACCTTCCATAATGGCAGTGTAAGTGTTCGACATGGCCATTTGCATATTATTATGCGCGTGTATTCCTATTTCTTTTCCGGGCAAAGCAGCCATATACTTGCGAACCAAATGTTGAATAGATTCCACATACATACTTCCGAAACTGTCAACGGCATAGAATGTTTTTACCCGTGATTTTGCAATGTCTTTCAAAGCTTCATCCAGTTCCAGTTCACCCACGGTTGAAACTGCCATTAAATTGATACAAACTTCGTAACCTTTGTCCATACAGTGATGTGCAAGTGCAATGGCTTTGTCTACCTGGTGGCAATAACAAGCCACGCGTATCATGTCCAGCAAGCTTTCCGAAGCCATTGGTATATCGTCAAGGTCAATACGTCCGATGTCAGCCATTGCTGAAAGTTTCAGGTTGGTTTCATTTTTACCGACTATGCGTTCCAAATCCTTTTGATGACAGAACTTCCATGGTCCCATTTCTTTGCGGCTGAAAGCTTTTTCGCTGCTCAGGTACCCTATTTCCATATAGTCAACTCCGGCTTCCACACAGGCATTGTAAACCCCACGAACGAAATCGTCAGAAAATTGCCATTTGTTCATTAATCCACCGTCACGCACGGTGCAATCCATTACTTTAATCTCTTGTTTGTACATGTTATGACCCCCAACCCCCTAAAGGGGGCTTTTGATTAGTTATTATTTATTTGTAGTTTGCATTTATTAATTTGACTCTTATGCTTCCCTTTAGGGGATTTAGGGGTCATCTTTTTTCTAATATCTCCAGTTCCTTTCCAATATTGTGATCCACCAAAAACCGATAAATCTGTTCGAAAGTTTCTTTATCTAAGCCATGCTCCTCAGCCCATTCTCCACGAGCTTTGATAACATGATTTTTACGATCCTGAGCAATGACGCTTTCCACATCATTTTTGTACTTCACAATTTCGCTGACGTATTTAAAACGCAATCCAAAAAGAGCAATAATTTCTTTGTCAATCAAATCGATTTGATGTCGAATTTCTTCTTTGGAAGAACATTCAGAAGGAGATTTAGATAATTTCAACGTTAATACAGGTTTTTGTAAATATATTGTACAAAAATAGTGATTTTGTTTCAGTTTCTAAAATCCAAATCCTTAATTAGTTACAAATTGATATTTTATTGCGATTAAACTGTTGAGTTTAGCAAGTTTCACAAAGTTTATAAAACGACTGACGGGGTGACTCAAAGTCACCCCGTCAATAAATTGAGTTTCAGATTTTAATTATCAATTAAAGCAATTCAACGCTTCTTTTTACAAAGTTTGCCAACGCTTCGCCTTTCAGCATATTGTTTGCTAACAATGCTAAATCAATCAGTTGACGAACCTGTTTTGTTTCTGAGGCAAACGATTTCAAAATCATTTTTTTCTTATCAGTCAATTCCTGTATTTGTTTGTCAAACTCTTCGATTTGAGTTTTTTCTGAGGCTGGAATCTCTTCGTCTTTTTTGCCTTTTTGATTTTCTTTCAGTGCTGATTTTTGACTTTCGACAAGTGTAATTTCAGTTTCGAGTGGTTTCACTTCAGTTCCACAGGCTGATTCTTCATCGGCCAATAATTTTTCAATTATCGGATGAGCAGTGTTCACTACCAGGTTGTAACTGTCGGGCATTTCACCATAGAAACTCATCATACCGCCTTGCAATGCCGACATTTCTTTCATACGGCGCATAAACTCGTTTTGAGTTACAAAAACCGGATTTGAAGTTGGTGCCAGTTGTTCAAATGTGACAATAAAGTTAGTTTTGTCAATTGGCGGAACTTGTGAATCGAAAACCGTTACCAGTGCATCGCGTTGCTCATCTGTCAAAGCTACTTTAGCAGCGTCGTCTTTCTGAATAATTTTATCAATCACGTCGCTGTCAACACGCACGAAACGGGTTTTTTCAAATTTTTGTTCCAGTTGCCCAACTACGTGAACATCCAACTGTCCATCCATAATCAGCACATCATAACCTTTGTCTTTGGCGTGTTGAATGTAGCTGTATTGTTCATCTGAATTATTGGCATACAGGTAAATCAAATCACCATTTTTGTCTTTTTGATTTTCGCCAACCAGCGTTTTGTATTCTTCGAAAGTAAAGTATTTGCCATCAATGTTTTTCAATAATGAAAATTTTTCGGCTCTTTCGTAGAATTTCTCATCGCTGAGCATTCCATATTGGATAAATACTTTCAAGTTGTCCCATTTTTCTTCAAAAGCATTACGATCGGCTTTAAAAATTTCTGCCAGACGATCGGCTACTTTTTTGGTAATATGACTCGATATTTTCTTCACATTGGCATCACTTTGCAGATAACTGCGCGATACGTTCAATGGAATATCGGGTGAGTCGATAACTCCGTGAAGTAAGGTAAGATATTCGGGTACAATGTTTTCCACATGATCGGTAACATACACCTGATTGCAATACAACTGAATTTTATTGCGTTGCATTTCAATATTATTCTTGATTTTCGGGAAATACAAAATACCGGTCAGGTTAAACGGATAATCCACGTTCAGGTGAATGTGAAACAATGGATCTTCAGCCATTGGATTCAGTTCGTGGTAGAATTTGGTATAATCTTCATCAGTCAGGTCGGCCGGTTTGCGAGTCCATGCCGGATTGGTGTTATTGATAATATTGTCCTCTTCG
>JBAWXD010000166.1:0-8580 GCA_037144275.1 Paludibacter sp.
ATCCTAATCCTGCTCAGGATAAGATTTCCCTCAAATCTGACAAAGCAATTATAAATGTAACTATTTTTGATGTTTCGGGCAGACAAGTTTTGTTCATTAAGCCTGAAAAAAGTACGGAAATTGCAGTATCAATTATAGAACTTAATGCGGGTACTTATATTCTCAGAATAGAAACCGAAGGCGAAATAAAAACGGGTAAATTTATTCGGAGATAAATATGAGAAAACGTTATTTGCTGATTTTGCCGATTACATTTTTACTGACCACTTGTCAAACTACAAAAAAATACAGTTATTTTGCAGGAAGTATCAGTACAAAAAGCTGGAAATAACGCAATTATTTATAAAACTACACACAATTACAACCTTCTCGTTCCGGTGATTATGAACGAGGACCGCACAAGAATCATTTCGTATCCCGATCCTTCGAATATTTATTATCAGGGAAAGTTATCCGTTCCAGCACAGCTTGCAAATGGCTATTTGCTGGACAACAGAGGAATTAATGAAAATGTGGCTTTTCTGAGTTTTACTTATCAGGAATACAGTAAATTGAAGGAGGCTCCTCCTATGAGTATTTTACTCTCGCGAATTGTTGATAAATATCCCCTGAAAGCACTTGTATATTGTGGAGAAAGAGCACAATATCAGCAAGATGTAAAAAAATTGAACAAATTAATCCAATCTGGGTTTACCGGTTATACAAGAGTTCTGTAATCTTCATTTTCTCTTTTTATTCAGAAAACTAACATAAAAAAACTGTGCAGTGGCTGTCCGAAAGTCAGCACTGCACAGTTTTACATCAAATACTAATTCTATATAACCAATACTTTTACAGACAATTTTCCTGATTTTATAAGATATAGTTGATTAGCAGGAAGCTCAATTCTGTTGTCACCGTTGGTTAGTTTCACTTTCCTAAGCATTGAACCCATCAGGTTATATACAGTAGCTTCGGATTCATTATCTAAATTTTTCAGTATTAATGCACCTGAAACTCCAAAAGCAAGCGATTTACTTTGTACCAAATTTTTTACACCGGCAGTTACATCAAACTCATAAGCGCCAATATCATAGCCGTTTCCAAGCGGACGAGCTTTACCAATAATATCATTGGTTAATGTTCGAATTGTTGCACCTGCATCAACACAAGCAGAAGTTCCTGATATTGCCCAGTTTGCATTGGTAATTGCCAATGAATCTGTTAGCATTTTAGCAGTACCGGTGAATGTCGTTGGGTTTACAAATTTCACATAAACTGAATCTGTTCCTGTATTTGCCAATGCCAGACTTACTTTCCCATCCAATATTGCAGGATAAGCTGTTGGAGAGACTTCTAATTCTCTGTATCTTGAATCAAAAGCACAATAAATGAAACTGTTACCTGATACACCGGCAGTTCTAAGGTGATGTTTCAATGGAGCTGTACCTGTATTCAAATTTCCCCAGAAAAGACAGTTTGTAATGTCACAGGCAATATTGTTAAAGTAGATTCCAGCACCACCGTAGTTGTAAGTGTCCATGCGGTTATTTACAATATTACAATTAGCAAAACGCACCGTTGTAGGTGTTTTATTATTGATAAATACTCCTCCACCCTGACTTAATTGTGTTTCGTTATTCCCAAAAATACAATTCTCAAAATAATAATCAATAGTTGATGAAGCATTCTGCGAGTCACACATAATTCCACCACCAGCCATGCGACTAAAGTTATTCGTCACAACTGAGTTTAATATTCTCACTTTCCCTGAAACAGCAGTTCCTGTCCAGTATGGATCAATTCTCATACCACCACCCTGACCAACATCAGTAAGGTTGTTGGTAATTTTACAGGCATTTACAACTATTTCAGCAGTTGTAGCTCCGGGCATAATCATAATACCACCGGCATGTACATTCCCGGTAACGGTCAATGCACCTGTTCCCGGATCAAGACTGGTTGCTTTATTTTTGCTGATAACACAATTGTAAATAGAACCATCGCAAAGGAAAACACCACCACCATACATTTTTGCTCCGGAGAAACTTTCGCCATCGACCACATTACCGGTAATCGTACAACCCCTTATTACAGCTGTAAATGAACCCGGAAGCACATATACGCCTCCACCACCAGCAGGAGAAGTTGAGGTTCCATTGTAATAAACAATATTGTTTTTAATCACACAATTTATTAACTTTACTGAATCCATAGTTGCCGTTGCCATATATACTCCACCGCCACTGTTGGTTGTATTTTTACAATTCTGAACAATACAATTCTGCAAAGTCGAATTTTTCAGTAATGAAACTCCCCCGGCGTTTGCATAACTTCCATTTTGAATCGTGAATCCATCCCAAATCGTTTCTATGGTCAAAGCAGTAGATGCACTCAATACTCTGCGCTTTTTGTTTCCATTCAACACAGTGAGAGCTGCATTTTTACTACGAGCACTTAAACTGGTTTCATTTCCTAAAAATCCTCCATAGACATTTACACCGCTATACATTGTCAATGTAGTATCTGTCACATTGTAAATAGCTTGTTTCACCCAAACGTCACAAGGTGATGCCACGCTTTTTTGTGCATCCAGCAATGTTTTGAATGCTGTTGACCAGGAAAGACCGTTAGTACCATCACCATCCGGACTTACATAATACACGGCTGCATTAGCCGATAGCGCAACTATTAAAGCAATAATAAAGAGTTTTAATCTATTCATAATACAATAATTTATGAGTTTATATTTGTTTTATTTTAAATTACTCAGCAAAATTACAGCAAAAGAAAATAGCAAAGGGTAGCTTTTTTTCCAGTTTTGTGTATTGTTTTGTGCGAAAGATTACCAACCCGTGTTTTGAGTAAGTTTCTTTGATTTCAGAATTTCTGATTGGGGTATCGGGAAGAAATACATTTTATCGTCCCAAACCCGCTGTTGAACTGTGACTGTTTGATATGTCAAGCTTCCGGTAGTGGCATCTTTTATTATTCTCAATCCTTTTATATTTAGATAATTAGCCTTTTCAACAGGATCATCCATTAACCGCCAGCGGCGGATATCAAAGAAACGATGTTCTTCGAAAGCCAATTCAACTCGTCGTTCATTTCGGATAAAATTACGCATGGTAGTCTGAGTCATATTGGGCAATGCTCCACCGGTAAGCGAAACACCCGAGCGTTTCATAATATTCTCCAGGTACACATATACATCGGTACTTGGTGTGGAATTAAACTCGTTGTATGCTTCACAAAAAATGTACATGATTTCGGGCAAACGGAAAATTATTTTTGTTTTAGTCGTATTTACCGTACGTCCGTCCCAAACTGCTATAGGTGTGGTCGAAACTGATCCCTGAACCACAAATTTTGCCAGATAATATCCGGTCTTTGTGGCTGTCGGATTAGTTTCAGTTGCATCTTTTCCTCCGGTGAATGTTTCAATGGCAGCCGATTTGTCGTTGATGTTCAGTACATCCCCATTTTTCAGTACAGTCATATCCAATCTCGGGTCACGGTTTGAGAATGGTGAAGAAGCATTATAGCCGGAACCATTAGTTGTAATTGCTTTACCGTTTTTCATACCAAAAGCATCAACCAAATTTTGAGTTGGACAAGTTAAACCAGAGCCGCCGTAAGATATTGGAGTGTTGAGCGATTCAGTAGTGGTATTGGCTGTATAACTGGTGGTAAAAATAATTTCTTTGTTATATAATGCCAATGCTGAGTTTGGGACAAAAAGATTTGTCATATTTCCCCCTGAATTTATGCTATTCAGCCCGAATGGTCCTTTCTTGATAATATCCTGAGCGGTTAAATATGCATTTTGCCAACGGGTTTTCAGGTTGTTTGGATTAAACAGTGGACTGGCATAATAAAGCTGTGCACGTGCTTTCATAGCTTTTGCGGCCCATGATGTGGCATGACCCAAATCTTTTACATCATCAAAACCTGGTTTTGTTCCAGCGTAAGTTGCAGGAAGACGGACAATAGCTGAATCACAATCGATAAATATAAAATGAAAGCAACTGTCAGTCGACTGTCGTTCAACCAAAGCAGCTTCATCCACTGTAAGAGTTTTAGTCAGAACCGGAACACCGCCATATCGACGTACCAGTTCAAAGTAAAAATAAGCACGCATGAAACGGGCTTCCCCTTTCATTCTATTAATTGTTGCCGAGATGGTAGAGTCTGTTCCAAGGGTTGTTGCCCGTTTTGGCAATTTAACACTATCTGCATTTTCCAAAAACAGATTAGCTTTGCGGATACCATCAAAGCAATTATCCCACACATTTTCAACCAGATTATACTTACTCCATGAACCATCATTAAATCCTTTTATAGCATTTACTAGGTCAGCATGAACAGCTTCGTCACAACCTGCAGCCAGCATAGCATTTGAAATACGGTTATAATTACCTATTAAATTGGTATAGCTATTATTCAATATTCCAAATGAGCGTCTGGTGTTTGTCCAAATGTCATTCTCAGTCAAGGTACCATCTTTTGCTGGATCGAGTGTGCTTTCACACGAAGCCATACTCAGAGCAATCAAAAATAAACTAAAAATATATTGTAAAGTTTTCATTTTTTAAAGTCTTTAAATAGATTATAATTTTACGGATAAACCTATCATGTATGTTTTTAAAAGCGGATATTCACTGAAGCCAGCCGTTAAAGCCTCTGGATCACGTCCTTCCCGTTCCGAAAAGAATGTTGCCAAATTATTAGCATTTATATATAATCGGATACTTGATAATGCCAGTTTTTTTGCCCAGGAAGTTGGGAAAACATAACCAAGTTCAACAGAGCTGATTCCGAAAAAATCGCCGGATTCCTGCCAAAACGTAGAAGTTTGTGTGTTGTGAGTATCACTTATACTTAATTTAGGATAATTATCGTTCTTCGTTTCGCTTGTCCAACGATTGTTTAGTGCATATACAGTGAAGTTGCCGGGACGAACATAAATTGTTGACATGGCAGTACCTTCAGCATGACAACTCAAATCAAAACTCTTATAAGTCACTCCGAGATTAACACCGTAAGTAATTTGCGGAAAAGCATTTCCAATCGCAACTTTATCAAGCTCATTTATTACCTGATCATCTGTTGGATTCTGATTTAAATACCTGATATCTCCTAAACCAACTACAGATTTGTAGGCCGAAGCAGGTGCATTGATTAAATCAGCCGCTGTATTATAAATTCCGGTTGCTACAAACCCATAACGTGTATCTATTGAATTTCCTTTCTGATACAACCAACTATACTGATAGGGAAGTTCTTTTAAATCAAAAATTTTATTTTGTGCAAAAAGGAAATTTCCACCCAGATTAATACCAATTTCGCCAATCTTCTTTGAATAATCTAAAGATGCTTCAATACCTTTATTCTCAATTGTACCACCATTTATTAATGGTAGCGAAATTCCGATTAGTGAAGGAACAACATTGGCCTGATCAACCATAATATCTTCTCTACTTTCATAAAAGACATCGGCTGTCAGGGATAAATCACCTTTCATCGTTTTGAAATCAATTCCCAAATCGGCCTTATACGATTTCTCCCAGGTAGCATTTGTGTTGGCAAGTGTTCCCTCGTATGATCCATCGCTTGTTGCATTAGGATTTCCGAAACCATAACCCGAACCAGCATACCAGGCTTGTCGATAAGAAAAACGATTTCCTCCTGTTTGGTCATTACCGTTCAATCCATAAGAAGCACGGATTTTAAAATAATCGACAAATTTCAATCGTTGAATAAATTTTTCCTCTGATGCAACCCATGAAACAGCAACTGCTGGAAAAAATCCATATCGTTTACCGGAATGATAATTATTCGACCCCTGATATGAAGCAACTAATTCTGCTAGATATCGTTTCTGATAACCATAAATCAACCGACCGGAAACTCCCTGATAGACATGGTCAGGAACATCTCCACCGGCATTTGACCTGATTTGATTATATAAAACAACCGCATTTACATCGTGATTATCAAAACTTCTTTCATAGTTCAAGCTTGCAAGAAAATTATTATCTCTATAATATGAAACTTGTCCACCAGCCGTGGTTGATTTTGTGTCATCCGTTCCATATTTGCTATAAGTATTGGATGCCGAGTCAAGTTGATAAACAGCAAAGGATTTATATTTTGCTTTGTAAGAAGCATTATAATTCTCAAAATTATACATGAGATTTGCTTTTAAACCCTTGGTAATAAAGCTTAAATCTTTTGACAGATTAACCTTTGAAGTTAATTGTTTGTGTTCATCTGTTCGTAATCCTCTTAATAGAATGCCTTGTGGATTATCCCGGTAGGTGGAAGTTCCAGCTAACGAACCATCCGGATTTGTGATGGGAAAAGCATTAACCGGAGTGCTAATCAAACTATTAAATAAGTAACTGGAAGAAGCATTAGCATCATAACTAGCACCGATCCACGGTGATCGGGTATAGTCAAATGCAGCCAAAACATCAACACTCATTTTAAATCCGGAGCCTAAATCCACATCAATATTCGAACGGAAATTATAACGCTCATAAGCCTTTTGATTTATCCCGGGAGAATTGTTAGGAAGGTTAAACAAACCATCCAACTTTGTATAACCAACCAGAAAAAAATATTGAGCTGTTTTACTCCCTCCCCGTGCAGTAAAATTATACTGTTGTGTCAATGATTGATTTTTTAAAAATAAATTGGCATAGTTTACATCCGGATACTGATATAGATTTGAGTTATTTTTATAAACAGCAGGATTGTAAATACCTATACTACCATCATTTGTCAATGCCTCGTTATATAAAGTTGTATAATCGTAAGCATTTAGGGTTGATCTTATTTTTTCAGGAGTTTGTAGTCCTACACGAAAATCCAAACCAATCACATTTTTGGACTCAAACCCTCGTTTCGTTTTAATTAAAATTACAGCATTTGCACCACGCATACCATAGATGGCCAAGGCCGCTGCATCTTTAAGAACTGTAACACTTTCAACCTCGTTGTAGTTAATTAAATTGATATTTCCCTCCACATCGTCAATCAATATTAATGGAGTAGCAGAACCGGTGGTTGCTTTGCCCCGAACATAGAAGTCATAATTTCGTACACCAAAATCATCACCGCCATTTTTTATGGAATATAAACCGGGAAGGGTTCCGTTTAATGACTCTTCGATGGTTGTTACAGCGTTTTTCTGAATGGTTGAGGCGTCAATCGTTGAAACGGCTGACGAAATATTATCGAATGGAACAATGCTATAGGCGATTGCAACTTTTGTTGTTTGCTTTGTTTTAGCAATAATAGAGTCATTCTGCGCAAGTGCACTCAATGAAATTAAAGGAAATAAAAACAGCGTAAGCAAGCTGCAAATTTTATGTTGAAACGTATTTATCATATTGGCATTTTTTTAGTATTGAAGTAAGTACGAATAAATTACCACCCCTCATTTTGAATAAGATACTTGCTTTTATAGATTTCAACATTGGGTAAAGGATAACGGTGCATATACGATTTAAAAACCCTGTTTTCATAATCGTATATCTTATAGGTAAAAGCGGTTCCAACTTTATTAATCCGCATAGCTGTAATTGTTCGGTTAAAGTATTTCACACCTTCATCCCAGCTCAGGACATCATACCATCGTTGTTCTTCAAAGCAAAATTCAATAGCACGTTCATTTTTTATTCGTTCACGCATAGTTTCTTTTGTAGTTGAAATATCCACCGGAATAGGAACCTGACCAACCCGTGCCCGAACTTCGGATGTGGCTTCCCGAACAGCATCATTTGGACCATTTAGCTCATTTTGAGCTTCAGCATAATTCAATAATATTTCGGCATACCGAAAAACAATATAATTCAGATATTCAGTGGTATTATGATAGCGTTGATGTGACTCTTTCCAAAATTTTGCAATGCTATAACTAAAAGGATTATTATAGGTTTCACCCCAATCACGCCCATTAACGTAAAATTCCATATTCCGGTCGTACCAGCTACGATTATTATATAAAATAGTCATATTGAAACGTGGATCACGGTTTAGGTAGGGATTAATTGGATCGTAATTTGTTTTTGCATCAGTTATAGGATAACCCTTGCTGTCTTCATACATATCTACAAAATTTTGAGTAACTGCTGTTCCCATCCAGCCATTGTAACCTTGCGGAACAATAAATCGCACTAAAAAATTAGAATTATCTGTAGCTCCTTGTTCAAAATTAATGGCCGGACGTGGCCGATTCATTATAATTTCAGAACAAATTGGCTGAAAAAACATATTCACATAATCGCTATATAAAGTGTATTGGTTTAAATCCATAACAGCTTTTGCTGCATCTGAGGCAGCCTGCCATTTTTCGGGATTATTTAAGGGATTATTTAAGGGACGGGCTGCATATAAAAGGGTTCTTGATTTTAAAGCCAGAGCAGATCCATGTGTTGCACGACCATTATCAATACTTTGAATGGGAGCTAATAAACCCGCAGCTTCATCACAATCTTTAACAATAAATGCAACACATTCATCATAACTACTTCTTGGCAAATCCAGATTATCAGTTTTTAAATCAACAGATTTATCAAAGATTGGGACACCACC
>JBAWXD010000167.1:0-8576 GCA_037144275.1 Paludibacter sp.
CAGCCCTCTCACAAAATCATACTATTACAATTAGTGGAGGTTCCGATAAAATTACGTATTTCACTTCGGCATCCTACAAAAACATTCAAGGATTGACAAGAGGAACGGGACTTATACAAGGAGATTTACGTCAAAATTTGGACGCTACCCTTTCCGACAAAGTTAAACTTACGATTTCGTTGAATGGTTCGTTGAAGGAGAATCACATGATGGCCGGTGGAAATACAACTGGTGGAGCAACCGGAGCTATATCCAATGTGGCTCTTTACAGTGCCCCTTATCTTCGTTCTCAGGAAGAACTGGAGTTAACCACCCCTAACCTTGCCGATCGGGCAACCGTTTGGACCTGGGTTGATGATTTTGAAGATCTCACGAAAGAAAAATCTTTCCGCGGATCGATGGATCTTAGCTGGAAGATATTCAAATTCTTAACTTACAACCTGAGAACAGGAGGCAATATCTCCATCGAAGATCGTAGCCGTTGGTATAATGTTACCCTTTACGATGGAGCAATGCAGAATGGATACATTACACAGGCAGGAATGAATAGAAGTAATTATTCCGTAGAAAATGTGGTTCAATTCAACCATACTATCAAAAATTTGGTCGACATCAATGCTACAGCTGGTATTACCTATGATAGTTATACGAACCTGAATACATTGACAGTTGGTAATAACTTTAATATTTATAGTTTTGGAATAAAAGGTATGCACATGGCCAATAACATTGAGGTCAAAGAACCTATTCAGAGTGATTTCCAATTGCTCTCCTATTTAGGTCGTGCCAACCTGAGCTTTTTAAACGGACGATACCTGATGACAGCCTCAGTCCGGGCGGATGGATCCAGTAAGTTCAAGGAAGGAAACCGTTGGGCATACTTCCCTGCAGCAACCATTGCATGGCGTCTGGAACAGGAGCAGTTTATGAAAAATCTAACATGGGTCAACCAGTTAAAACTTCGTACCGGATATGGTAGGACCGGCTCACAATCCATTGAACCTTACAGTACATTTTCATATTACGGAAACGCTTTCGTAAACAGCCAGGGAGCTACAAAATCAGCTCAATCGGCAGATGGGAACGGCAATAAGCTGATTGGACTGGCACTAGATAAAATGGAGAATAATGGATTGAAGTGGGAAACTACCAGTTCATATAACCTGGGGTTAGACTTTAGCTTGTTCAAAGGTCGACTGGGAGGTAGTGTGGATGTCTATTCAAAAGAAACCAAAGACCTACTTATACAGAAAGATCTTCCTGAATCAACCGGTTTCAAAACAATCACTGTTAACCAGGGAAATTTACGCAATAATGGTTTAGAAGTTTCACTGAAAGGTGATGTCATCCGGTTAAAAGACTTTAGCTGGAGTATTTCAGGCAACATAGCCTTTAACAAAGGAGAGATTCTTGATTTCGGACTTCCGGTACAAGACTGGGGATCGGGTAATCAGTGGAAAGCCTATATGGGAAACAGCATCGGTGATCATTTCGGACAAACCAATATCTTTATTGCCGGCATGGCACCTGGCTTATTCTACGGATACAAGACAGATGGAATAATTCAATACAATGACCCTTACCTGGATAAAGTGAAAAGCAGTATTGGCTCATTGGCTCCCGGTAACTACAAATTGGTGGATACCAACGGCGATGGCCTTATCAATGAAAAAGACCGGCAAATTATTGGTAATCCAAATCCGGATTTCACCTATGGTTTTCAAACTTCTGTTACCTGGAAAAGTTTGTCATTGTCGGCTGCCTTTAACGGGGTGCAGGGAAGGGACGTGCTGAATGCTAATGCAAGATATTTTGAGATTCCTTCGAACTCAAGCAGTATGGTGTACAAAAGTTCGTTTGATAAGATGTGGCGTGATGATAACCCCTGGATTGGGGCCTATTACGGCAATGAAATGCCATCAAACCATTCGGTTACACCAAAGGTTGCTCTCGACAAATATGTAGAAGATGCCAGTTACCTGCGTTGTAACGATATTACCTTGTCATATAATCTTGAAAAATCTGTTGTTTCCAAAATTGGGTTCCAAAATGTTGGCCTGTATGTATCGCTTAAGAATGCATTCATAATTACGAATTATAGTGGCTATGATCCTGAAGTTAACAGCTTTGCATTTGATGGAACACGACCCGGTATTGATATGAGTTCATATCCACATACCCGTTCCTACGTTCTTGGAATTAATGTTTCATTTTAATCAATTAACCAAATGAATAAAATAATATATAGTTTAATTGCCACATTATTCCTATTCACATCGTGTTTAGACGAAAATCCCATGTATACTGCCAATAGCAATATTATTTACAGTAGCCAGGCATCGGCACAAATGGCACTTAATGGAATATACGGAATGATGGCAGTACAGGGCTCTTTTGCACAGCTGGTCCCTGAAATTAACACGGAAGCATCCGGACTTTGCTGGACAGCTTACAATGCCTCGGATAATAGAACTCAATACACTGCTGGTAATATTCCTGTGGCTAACGAATTCAACGATTTAGTATGGGGTGCCGTGTATCAAGCAATTGCAAACTGCAACGTTTTTATAAAAAATTGTGAAGGAGCAAGCTTTAGTAGCAAAGACAATATGGTTGCCCAGGCTAAATTCATAAGAGCAGTCTGTTATTATACCCTGTTGGATTTCTATGGTGGAGTTCCACTGAGACTGGAACCATCTACCAAAGATAATATTAATATGCCACGAGCAAGCAGGCAAGAGGTAATTGACCAGATTGTAAAAGACTGGACTGAGTCAATCGCTGCACTGAGTACCAGCTCGGCTTTGGCAAGTACGCCTACAGCACCCAACAAATATTCAGCCTATGCTTATCTGACAAAACTTTATTGGAAGCTGGGCTGTAATGCATGGGCATGTGAACAGGGTGATGGGTGGTCTGCCACATTGAAAGCAACGTGGCCCGAAATGGGAACGAGTAATAGTTACTTTCAAAAAGCACTTACTTATGGTGAGTTGGTGCTTACAAGCGGACCGTTTGACTTAGAGCCCAATTTCAATACGCTGTTCAATGGGGAGCGATTGTCTTTCTCAAAAGAATTCGTTTTTGTGATTAATGCAACAGCTTCGACTACGGAGAATGTTGGTTACAACTCACTGAGTTGGACATTCTCGCCTCAAAACAGTACACCCGGAGAATCATGGGGACGATCTCAACCCACTAAATCTTTTTTCGATTGGGCACACGGGACTTATCAGGACGATGCTCGGTTGAAAGCCACCTTTGTTTCTCAGTGGAAAAAGTATGTAAACAATGCACCTTCATCTGAAATTCAGACTTCCTATCCTTATGTTGCAAAATCTGTGAATGACACAACCTGGATTGACTCAATTGTAAGGCCGGGTCGCCCTCCTGTAAAATGGCCAATTATAAAAGTCATCCGAAAAATCATTGATTCAATTGACTACAAGATTGGAGGAAAGTATCAAGACCCAACAAATCCTCAAATAGCGGAACTTGATTCGCTGCTCAAAGATTCGTATTGCAGAACAAAGGGAGGTAGTGACTGGAATATCAATGATTGGCCCTATTTTGGTAAATATATGACAACTCATACTTCAGGACGTTATGCTGACAATAACCTGTACGTATACCGCTATGCCGACTTCTTGTTATTGATGGCCGATGTTTACAACGAGCTTGACAATAAGTCTAAAGCCCTTGAACTGGTCAATAAAGTTTTGCTTAGGGCACGTAACTCTTCCAAACCGGTGGCATCAGTCTATCCGAAAGACTGGAGTGCATCACTCACTAAGGAGCAGGTTAGGCAACAGGTATTTGATGAGAGACTGTTTGAGTTAGCAGCGGAATTTGACAGCTGGAATGATACCCGACGAAGAGGTATCGTATGGCGTAAAAACATATTATTACGGAATAATAACCACGCTATAACGAAAGCTTGTCACGATTATGGAATTGCACACAACTATATCGCTCCATGGAGAGAATACTGGTATCCGGAAGGTGCCGAAGATTGGGATAGCTATCTGATAAGAAATCAGTTGATTCCGATACCACGAACAGAAATGAGCACAAACAATCTAATAACCTTGAGCGATCAAAATCCGGGTTATTAAATTTTATCCTTCTGAAATGGAGTAGTCAAGATACATTACCATATCCTGGCTACTCGGTTTAAACTCTTTAATTATTACAACGATATTGATGCTTATGAATTGAATGATTTAAAGAAAGTTTCCACTGAAATACATAATCTGATTATCATAGATGAATATACTTATTGGTTAAATAGTGTGGAGCAGCACCAGCATCAGGTTTGATTTGTGCTAGATGAAAAATTTAGCTGGCATTACGTATTGGAAAATGGGCTGCGATGTTTCGCCCGATAGCAATTTGAGTATTGTGAGGGGTGTTAAAGCCTTCATTTTGTCGAATGTAGTACTTGTTTCGATATCAAAAAAATAAATATGTAATTAAAAAACCCGATTAAACTTTTATAAAAGAGAATTAAAATACTTTATAGAATGAAAAACAAAATGCAATTAACTCTTTTGATCGTAGCATATTGTTGTGTGATTCCCCGCAATTTGCATGCGCAAACTGTTAAAAGCAATATTGTTTTTGAAGATAATTTTGAACAAATAAATCGAATTCCTGATATTGAAAAATGGTCATTATGTGACAATAATACTTCTAATTGGGCTAAATACTTATCGGAGAGTAATGATCAGGCGTTTATTGAAAATGGCACACTTATAATAACAGCCGAGAAAGTGGGAAGTGTTTATAAAACAGGAGGAATTCAAACCAAAGGAAAATTTGACTTTAAATGTGGAAAAGTAGAGGTTAATGCGAAATTTATTATGGCAACAGGTGCTTGGCCTGCAATATGGATGATGCCTACAGATGGAACGGGAGGTTGGCCTACTTGCGGTGAAATTGACATTATGGAACAATTAAATCACGATAGCTATATTTATCAAACCATACACAGTCATTATAAAAATGATTTGGGTTTTACGAATCCAACGCCAACTAAAACTGCCTATTACAATGTAAATGAATTTAATACGTATGCAATTGATTGGTCTGATGAAAAAATCATTTTTTCTGTTAATGGATTAGTATCATTTACGTACCCAAACTTACATTTAACTAATGAAGCAACTATGAAGCAATGGCCGTATAATAAGCCATTTTATCTGATTCTGAATTGTGCTTTGGGCGGTGCAGGTACATGGCCAGGTATAATTACCGATTCGGAACTACCTGCAAGGATGGTGGTAGACTGGGTGAAAGTAACACAAGAGGAATTTACTGATGTTGAGCAAGGTACTACCCTACCTTTAAAAGTCAGTATGAATAATGGGAAAATCAATATTCTAAATTCTGAAAATAATAGTCAAATGAAGATTTTCAATACAACTGGTCAACTATTATATTCTTTCATCCTTAATAGATTGAACTGCTCGTTAAATTTACCACTTCCAGATAAGCTATTTATTGTTCAGATTGGGAACCCAAATGGAATACGTGATACCTTTAAATTATTCAACAATTGACTGGTATTAAATTCGTAATTTTTTATAGAAACTATAAACATGAGAAACGCTTTAACTTTAAATAGGAAGAGTTTTTATAATTATACAAAGATAGGAAGTTATGTGCTTTTACTTGCATCTTGTACAGATGTTTTTGGTGCAAAGCCATTAAATATCATATATATTATGTCAGATGATCATGCACAAAATATGATAAGTTGTTATGATAATCGATTTGGGAATACTCCAAACTTAGATAAGCTCGCAGCAGAAGGTGTACGATTTACGAATAGTTTTGTAGCTAATTCACTATCCGGACCAAGCAGAGCATGTCTGCTAACCGGAAAACATAGTCATAAAAACGGTTTTTCAAATAATACTGATATTTTTGATGGGAGCCAACAAACTATGCCAAAACTTTTACAAAAGGCAGGTTATCAAACAGCTATGATTGGAAAATGGCATTTGGATAGTACACCTACAGGATTCGATTATTGGGAAATTTTATCGGGACAAGGTAATTATTACAATCCAGATTTTATTACGATTAATGGAAAAAAACGAGAGAATGGATATGTAACTGATTTAACAACCGAGAAAAGTATTAAGTGGCTCGAAAACCGAATTCCCGACAAGCCTTTTTGTTTGTTTATTCATCATAAAGCACCACATCGCGACTGGATTTCTAAGGTTGAAGACCTTCACACTTACGAAGACAAAATCTTTCCATTACCTGCAAACTTCTACGATGACTACATTGGTCGTTTGGCAGCAAGTACTGCAGAAATGAGAATTAGCAAAAATATGACTTTTTTATATGATTTAAAAGTGAAAGATCCCTCTGGAAAACCTAATGAATTGGATGATTTGTATAATGTTGGCGACTCTGTTGGTACTTACGGACGGCTAAGTCCCAATGAAAAACTTGAATTTAAAATGTTTTACGATTCAATTCAACAAGATCTTGCGATTCAACATCTTACGGGAAAAACATTAATAGAATGGAAATATCAACGGTTTTTGAAAGATTATTTAAAAACCACTAAAACATTGGATGATGATATCGGTCTTTTGATGACGTATTTAAAAGAAAATGGATTGCTTAAGAATACGTTGATAATTTATACTTCCGATCAAGGATTTTATATGGGTGAACACGGATGGTTCGATAAGCGCTTTATGTATGAAGAATCGCTTCGGACACCATTAATTATGCGATTGCCCGATGGTTTTAAAACCCGTGGCACTATTCTACAAATGGTTCAGAATATTGATCATGCACCAACATTTCTGGAAATTGCAGGTGTGAAAATTCCAAAAGATATTCAGGGCGTATCATATTTACCTTTACTAAAGGGAGAAAATCCTAAAAATTGGAGGAAATCTATTTATTATCATTATTCCGAATATCCTGCTGAACACGCAGTCAAGAGACATTATGGGATTCGTACGGAGAGATATACACTGATTCATTTTTATTATGACATAGATTCCTGGGAGTTGTATGATTTAGAAAAAGATCCATCGAATATGAAGAATCAAATAGAAAACCCAAAATATGCCCGAATTCTGAAAAATCTGAAAAATCAGTTGTGGAATTTGCAAGTGAAATATGATGATCCAATTCGTTGAAATACCATTTCAATTATTATAAAATTCA
The DNA here is from genome assembly GCA_037144275.1 of Paludibacter sp. GTDB lineage: Bacteria > Bacteroidota > Bacteroidia > Bacteroidales > Paludibacteraceae > Paludibacter. Next base: position 7,201 of record JBAWXD010000167.1, read on the forward strand.
ATCACTTTAAAAACATTCAATAAAATGAATAAGCTAATATTATTATTTACGATACTTATTGTCAACACTATTCAAGTTGCAGGATCTGGTTTGGGGATTATCCCATTACCAAATCACATACAAGAAATGGAAGGGTGTTTTACTTTTGATATAAAAACGAAATGGATAGTAGAAAATATAGAACAGCAACGAATTACCAAACAATTAACTGATCGTTTTTGTACTGTCTCAACATTGAATTATAGGGTTGATATTGGTAAAAAGTCAAACACAAACTCTATTGTATTTAAAACCAATACAGACTTACCAAATGAAGGTTATAAATTGAATGTAAAAACAAAGTTGATAATTATAGAAGCTTCTTCTAGTAATGGATTTTTTAATGCAGTGCAAACCCTTCGTCAACTATTACCTCCTCAAATAAATTCAGGAGTATTCATTCAAAATGTCAAATGGTCGGTCCCTTGTGTAAAAATCACAGATACGCCACGATTTGGATATAGGGGCTTTATGCTTGATGTCTCGCGTTATTTTATGCCAAAAAAGGATGTTTTGCGGTTAATTGACCTCTTGGCTTATCACAAAATTAATTATTTTCATTGGCATCTAACCGACGATAATGGTTGGCGTATTGAAATTAAAAAATATCCTCGCTTAACCGATATTGGTGCTTGGCGGGTAGATAGGTCTCAAAATTTCCCGATGAGACGCAATGCAGAATTTGGCGAAGCTGCTACCCAAGGGGGATTTTATACCCAAGATGATATTCGTGAAGTAGTAAAATACGCCCAGGAGCGGTTTGTAGAAATTATACCTGAGATAGAAATGCCTGCGCATGCAAACGCTGCTTTGGCTGCTTATCCGAACTTAACTTGTCCTGTTGTCGACCATTTTGTTTCTGTATTGCCGGGTATAGGTGGGAAAAATGCTGCCACCACTTTCTGTGCAGGTAACGACTCTGTTTTTACGTTTCTTGAAAATGTATTAAGCGAAGTGATTCAACTTTTCCCTTCGAAATATATACACATTGGTGGCGATGAAGCCAATAAGCAAAATTGGGAAAAATGTCCGAAATGTCAGGCACGGATGAAGATGAATAATATCCCGAACGAAGAAGAATTGCAAAGTTATTTTATGAAACAAATTAACATATTCCTCATCAGACATAACAAACACTTAATGGGTTGGGACGAATTAGTAGACAGTGAGATTCCCCAGGGAGCTACCATTCTTGGTTGGAGAGGCAACGGAGATGCTGCTGAAATTGCCGGTGCAAAGGGTTTTAAATTTATAAAAAGTCCCGATATGAAATATTATTTAATCCGCTATCAGGGTCCGCAATGGTTTGAACCATTTACCTATTCTGGAAATTCAAC
>JBAWXD010000168.1:0-8501 GCA_037144275.1 Paludibacter sp.
TTATATATTTCTTTACCAAAAAGTTCAATAAGTTTTGTTCTGATTATCGGATGTTCGTTTTGTAACCGACGAGCTTCATGATCAGAATCATATACATTGAATCCTTCACGACGCAAGTGTTCCGACAGTGTGGTTTTTCCACTGCCGATTCCACCGGTAATGCCTATAATCAAGGGGGTTTTCATCTTTTTGTTAGAAACCAAAGCTCATCCCAAATGAAAGAGTCGTATTTTTACCCTGTAAGTATTTAGGTGTATAAAGATCAAGATAACCTTGAGCGGTTTTGCGCACTTCTCCGATTATTGGTGTCGATTTCAGGTCATACCCTTTTATATCACTGTAAGTCATGTTTGCAAATGCATATACATTATTGATTATTTCAACATGCAAATCAAGAGCCAGCGAAGTATTACTCCAGGTTATATCGCCCAGGGATGGTTGACTGATGATGTTATCAACTGCTTTTCGGTCGTAAATATATTCATTTCCATGTTTTGCATCGGTGTACGACAAACTCAAATCTACACCTTGCATTGGTTTGTAACGTGCTGCTAAATAAAGTTCAGCAGAATTATCACCCAGATAACTTCCCAAATTATAACCGTTTGAAGCCCATGTAAGCGCAGGAACAGAATGTTTGTAATTGATAATGTTCGTATTGGTATATTCGGCAATAATTGACAGATTTTCAACAGGAAAATTGCTCAGGTTCGCTCCCACTTTGTATGAAATAGGATTGCGTTCTTTGCTGCTTGGCAAAAAGCGACTGAAGCTAATTTCGTCGGCATAAATGGACGTAAACAAGTGTAAATGTTTGATATTGCGAGAACTGATATTCAGAAAAACCTGCGAATTCTGATTTTCAAGACCTAATCCTTTCGTTAGTGTATGATCTTCTGATTTGTAAAATGCTATTGGAATAAGGTAGGCCGCCTGAATGTTGGGTTCAGCATAAATAATCGAATTACCGACGGATACATTCAGATTTCGAATCGGAGTAAAAGTGAACAAGTTAGCTGCAATAAATTTGTTTGCCATGCGGTATTCTTTTACTCCCGTATTGTCAATATAATAACGTGTAGAATCCAGCACATTCGAAACCAACCAACCGTGAATATATTGCATTTCGAACCAGCTGACCGGTTTTAAGTGTAATGTCAACATAGGAAACGATGGCGCGCGACCTGAAAGTATATTCGAACCATGATAATTATCACCCCAAACCACATTATCCTTAACTAAACCAATTGAACCCCAGTTCCATGCATATTTTATCCCACCGCGTGAGTCGCTGAAATCACCACCCAAAGCCGATTCTTTGTATTCATAACCCGGATAATCGTTCAGATAGGTAGGGCGAGCCAAAAGAGCTGCCGAAACAGGCATATTTTTCAACCAACTGGCATCAATCGACAAATCACGTAAACTTCCATAAACACTCAGGTTTTTCCCAATCATCGACTGAAAATCAGCTCCAAACCAACGTTTTGTGAATGCTCCATTTCCATTCACAGTCACATGCATTCCCAAAATCGGAGTTATTCGGGCACTAAACACCGTATCCCTATAATTATAAGCCGGCTGAAGTAAAGCCAATGTAGAAGTTTTGGTTCGGATTTCAAGAATATTGTCCGGTAAACGTTTTAGTTCAAGTGCAAACTCATTTTTGAAGAACTTCAATTCTTTGCGTTGACGGGAATTCAGGCTGTTATTGCTTTCAGCTTCAAGCAGTTTTTCAGCAATAAATGAGCGTGAATAAGGCTTCGCAACCGAATTCAGTTCAAGGACACCATCCGTTGCCAATTCGTCCAGAAAATCATAAATACGCGTATAGGAAATATGTTCGGGAATATCCTGAGCAGTCAGGTATAGTGTTGATAATATCGTCAGTGTTATAAGTAGTAGTTTTCTCATATCAAATCATTTGCAGACAAAAGTAATAAAAAAATTGACAACCAACTTTCTTCGTCAATTGTCAATTTTTAGTTTTTAGTTTTTTCTTATTTTGTGTAGAGTATACTTGCCGAAGAAGGTGCTACATTAAACAAGGTGTAATTTATCACCGCCAGTCCGCTTTGATTTATTTGTCCATCGTGGCAAACCAGATTCCATTCAGCTTGCGGAATCTGCACCGTTACCGGTCGTCGGTTTCCGTTATAAATTACCAGAATATCTTTCCAAACTTCATCGTTCACATGTTCGGTGAGCATAAATGCCACCACATTCGGAATTTTAGTATTGATAAACCGGAGATGTTGCTGAACCATTTCCTGCGTTGGCAAACGGAAGGCAGCATGAGCTTTACGCAGGGCAATCAGTCCTTTGTAATAATTAAAAATATCTTTGTGAGACGTTTTCGAGTTCCAGTCAATGCGATTAATTGAATCGGACGACTGATAGGTATTATGAATGCCTTTTTTATTGCGATACACTTCCTCACCGGCATAAATAAACGGTACTCCCTGCGAAGTGTAAACAACTGTTTGCGCCAGTTTATTGAATCGGACAAGCTCATCGTCTGTTGCTTTTACAGGTTTCGATTCTTTCAGTTTATCCACCAGACACATATCGTCGTGACACGACACATAATTGATAATCTGAGTCGGGTTATTCACATACGGCGCTTTGGAATAAATCAGTTTTTTATAGTCGATACTATCATACTGGGTCGCTCCCACTACACCGAATTTTACACTTTCTTCCAAACTGTCAACACCCGAAACAAATCCCGGTTTATCCTGATGCATCCAACTGCCTTTCAATGCATCACGAATATCGTCGCTAAACACAGCTATATTATCAAGTTGTTTGGCATTTTTCTTTACAGCCCGTTTTTCTTCAGCTAGCGGTGAACTTGAAGCTGTCCATCCTTCGCCATACATAAAAATAGTCGGGTCAATTTTATCCAAAGCAGCCCGTATGGCATTCATGGTTTCGATATCATGAATACCCATCAGATCGAAACGAAAACCATCAACATGATATTCTGTTGCCCAATAAACAACCGACTCAATCATAAACTTACGCATCATACCACGTTCGGAAGCAGTTTCATTACCACATCCGGAAGCGTTTGACCACGTACTGTCGGCATTTTGACGATAAAAGTAATTTGGTGCCAGCAAATCCAGATGAGAACCTTTCCCTTTGGATGTATGATTATAAACCACATCCATAATCACACGAATACCCGATTTATGCAGCGATTGAACCATTTGTTTGAACTCACGAATTCGTGTCACCGGATTATAGGGATTAGTTGAATAACTTCCTTCGGGAACATTATAATTCAACGGATCGTAGCCCCAGTTATATTTATTCTCGGCAAGTCTGGTTTCATCGACCGAAGCAAAATCAAATAAGGGCAACAAGTGAACATGCGAAATACCCAATTCTTTCAAATGGTCAATCCCCGTAGCATTTCCATGTATATTCTTTGTTCCATGTTCGGTAAAGGCAAGAAATTTCCCTTTATTTTTAATTCCTGAGTTAGATGCCATCGAGAAATCGCGCACATGAACTTCGTACAATGAAATATCAGTAAAGTTTTTCAGTGGTGGACGGGTATCGTTCTCCCATCCTACAGGATTAGTTTCGGCAAAGTCAATAATGGCAGCACGTTTACCGTTCACTCCGGTAGCTTTCACCCACATTCCGGGTGTTTCGTCGAGCCACTTTTCGCCAATCCGAATCTGAAATGTGTAAAACTTTCCTTTCAGATTTTCATCCACTTTCAATGCCCAGGTTCCTTTTTCAGAACGTTTCATGTCGAGCGTTTTATATGCTCCACCTTCGTTACCATTATCATAAAGAAGAATCTTTACCTCAGTAGCTGTGGGTGCCCAAACCCTGAAACTGGAAGCCTGAGGCGAATAAGTCAACTCCAGATCATTCCCTTCATAAACCGGATAATCTGCATAAGAAGCATATTTTTGAGTTGAATTACAAGCACTTAACATTCCAGCCATAAGCAATAATAAAAATTGAGTACGCTTCATAGAAAAAATTGTTTTTAGTTTTATTTTGCAAAAATAATTACAATCAGTAAATCAACAGCAAAAATAATGAATTTCTTAAAATATCGCAATTGCAAACGATTGAAATCATTTCCAATTATAAAATACCAACTGTAAACTATTAACTATTTCACTCCATTTCTCTTCAACAACGCATCAATCGTCGGTTCCTGTCCCCGGAAGCGTTTGTAAAGTACCATTGGATGTTCAGTTCCACCTCTTTCCAAAATATTTTTGCGGAATGAATCGGCTGTTTTCTTATCAAAAATGCCATTCTTTTCAAATACCGAGAAAGCATCTGCATCAAGCACTTCTGCCCATTTGTAACTATAATATCCTGCTGCATAACCACCTGAGAAAATATGGCTGAATGTTGGGCTCATGCTGGTTTCGGCCAGTACTGGTAAAACCTGAGTAGATGCCATTGCCTGTTTCTCGTACCCAATCACATCACCATCAAATGGTTTCTCAATAGTATGCCACGCCATGTCCAGATACCCAAAGCTCAACTGACGCAAACAGAAATAAGCGATATTGAAGTTTTCGGAATCCTTAATTTTCCGAATAAGATCGGCAGGAATTTTTTCTCCGGTTTTATAATGAACAGCAAATCCATCCAAAAACTCTTTTTCCGAAGCCCAGTTTTCCATTATTTGAGAAGGCAGTTCCACAAAATCACGATACACAGCTGTGCCAGAAACTGATTCGTAGGTACATCGGGTAAGCATTCCATGAAGTGAATGACCAAATTCGTGCAACAACGTTTTTACTTCATCGTAAGTCAGCAAGGCTGGTTTTGAGTCCGTAGGTCGTGTAAAGTTCATCACGATGGTAATATGCGGACGACTATCCGTTTTGCCTTCCATCCACTGTGGTTTAAAATCATTCATCCAGGCACCAGCACGTTTACCATCACGTGGATGAAAATCGGTGTATAACACAGCCAGAAAGTTTCCTTTTTCGTCGGTCACATCATAAGCATCCACTTCCGGATTATAAACCGGGATCTTCGTGTTTTTCACAAATTTGATTCCATATAAGCGTGTTGCCAGCCCAAAAACACCTTTTTTCACATGTTCCAACTCAAAATATGGTTTCAACATTTCGTCGTTGATGGCAAATTTTTCGTCTTTCAATTTTTCAGAATAATACGACCAGTCCCAGGGTTGAACTTTGAAATAAGCTCCTTTTTTGTCCGCAAATGCCTGAACCGCTGCGTATTCTTTCTCGGCTGCAGGTTTGTAAGCTGCTAACAATTTATCCAGTAAATCGTAGACTTTAGATTTGTTTTCAGCCATACGGTCAATAAGTTCATAATCGGCATAGGACTTATATCCCAATAAATTGGCTATTTTCAAACGGGCATTGGCTATTTTCCGAACGTTCTCCCGATTATCAAACTCACTACCCAACATACACTTAGTATTATATGCCATATACAGTTCACGTCGCAAATCGCGGTTGTCGGCATATTTCATAAACGGAACATAGCAGGTTGCCTTCAGATTAAGCAACCAACCGGTCTTTCCGACTTTCTTAGCATTCGATGCCAGCATTTCTGTGAAATCAGCAGACAAACCACTCAATAAGGCTTTTTCGGTAACCAGTAGACTGTAGTTATTCGTTTCTTTCAGCACATTTTGTCCGTATTGCAAGGTCAGCAAGTTTAAATCCTTCGAAAGTTCACGGTAACTGACTTTATCTGCCTCCGACAAATTTGCCCCGTTATTCGCAAATCCTTCGTAGGTATTTTTCAATAACATTTGCTGTTCTACTGTCAGTTTCAACTTATCTTTTTGAGAATAAACGGCTTTAACTCGAGCAAAAAGCTTTTCGTTCAGTTTTATTGAATTGCTGTGTTCCGTTACTAGCGGTGAAATTTTCTCCGCAATGGCTTGTAACTCATCATTTGTTTCAGAACCCAACATATTATAAAATGGCGAACCGACTTTAGTCAATAACGACCCGGATTTTTCGAGCGCTACAATGGTATTGTCAAAAGTAGGAGTTTGTTTATTGGCAACAATTGCATCAATTTCATCCGAATGTTGTTTCATGGCTTCCTGAAAAGCCGGAAAATAGTGCTCATTCTTCAATTCGTTGAAGGGAATGGTTTGATGCGCTGTTTTATAACTTTCCAGTAATGGATTTCCGGCCAAAGCCGTAGCAGCGACGATTAATGCTGACATAAGTAATCTGATTTTTAAGTTTTTCATTTTAATAATGTGTGATTGTTTTTAGTAGTTTTTGTAGAAATAGTCTTAATTTCAACATGACAGACAAAGATACACATAGTTTTCTTGCGAGTTTCAATAAATTCGCTTGAAGATTCGGCTAATTTAGTTTATTGCTTAATTAATTTCTGGAACGACTGAGCATCGGAAGTAATTATTCTAAGTAAATAAATTCCTCTGGGTAAATCAGTTATATCAATAACTCCACTCTGCAGCAATGATTCGTACTTTTTGAGAATGCGTCCATTTAAATCGGAAACAGACCAGGATTTTATTCCAAGCTCGCTATAATTTACATAGTAAATACCGTTAGAAGGATTTGGATAAGCCTGAATCTGATGTGAACTTTGAGTAAATGGGGTTGAAAGTACTGTGTCATTTAAAATTGCATAACTAAGCTTTATGCTTCTGCCACGTTTGATAGCTATTTCGTTATTAAACATAAACGGAATAAATGAAGTAGTCAACTCACCTGTATTGCCACCCCAGAATTCCAACTGCGACTTAATCGTATTGGATTTATTTTGTGCAAATTCAGAGTAATTAACTGAAACAATTCCCCGCCAGTCGTCATATATTGGTAAATATAAGGTTTTCTTTAACAGTACGTTGTTGCTATCGTACAAATAATTATACTGTATGTCGTTTTCCCAAAACATCGTTTTCCAGTGCTGATATGATTCTGAAACTACCTGACTGTTATTATTGTATACATAATCAACACGTTGTAAATTTTCCCAGGCAGCTACAGAGCTATTCCACTTTTTATTTTTCTGGGTTTTCAGTAATGTTGAGTTTGGGAAATAAAACCAGTTGATAGAATCGGTATTCATCCAGCTTCTATTATTAAGTTGTTTCTGAACCTCAGAAACAACTAATCCGGCAGTATTGTATTGAAATCTGGAGAGTATCTGAGAATTTAATGTATCAGCCTTGTAAGCCATTATTATCAAGGAATCGGTTTTGTTATTCAAATAACGAAAATCGGTTTGCAAGGTCAAATGCCACAAATCATTCTGCCGTGCATATTCTTTTTTAGACGAAAGCTGATTTTGAAAATATGTAAAATTAATTTGCTTTACAACTTTTGCAATGCCATTGGAATATACACTATGCGTTTCAGATTGTAAAACATCAGCAGAATAACCATAATCGATAGCATAAGTGAAATTCCATCTATTATCTTTCCAAACACTTTCACGCTGAGATATACATTTAGTGCCATTATAACCCCATTCAGTAAGCGATTTTCGAATAAATGTGGTAGTATCCGGTTGATAAAATTTGGTTTCCAACACTTTATTCCCTGAATCATAAACATAAAGGTACAAAAACGCAGAATCATTATCAATAACCTTTAACTGAGTAATCAACTGATTCTCAATTCCCGAGTGTGTCCGTGCGAAAAAAAATGTTTGAAAACAAAAAGTCAGAAAAAGGATGGATATAACGTATTTCATTGATAAACTAATGCTATTAAAAAAATCTTTCAAAATTAGTAATAATTATTAATCAACCAAAATACTAACGGATTCATTTGCCCTATATGATAAATAGGAGAGATGATTTATGATAAATTAGGAAAAGTCCGGATAAGATATTTAGATATTCTATACCCTCAATGATTCAAGTTTATCCAGAAGAAATTAGTTTTAGTCTCTTTTCCGGGTTTATTTTATTGGCGATGTGAAAACCAACGAATTAATTAATTATTGGATTAATTATATTTGAGTTAATTCTTGGTCGATACATTGCTTAAACAGTATAATGCATCACAAATAAGAGTCGAATACATTTTAAGGTTTTTTATTTGATTCTATTTCCCTTCTGTAGTAGGTTTATTTGAATCAAAATGGAGCCGATTTGAAAAATTAAATTTCTTCTTAAATCTGTAAAGTACTCCTTAAAACCTTCCAAAATGTCATATATATCAATTATTTAAAGGATTTTAGGAATAAATACTATTAAAAATACTTTTGTAGCAATGGTCCCGGACGAGACCCTGGAAAAGGCATTTTCCGGGGTAATTAGCTCACTAAAACAGACGAAATAATGTTAATATGTCCGATTATTCGCAGCTTATATGTTATATAATGTGAATAAAATTCTGTTCGATTTTTATTTTCCTCTATAATATTAGTTAAATAGACTCAATTTAAACACTTGGGAATTGAATCCCCTGTAACATATTTTCCATCTTGAGTGTGGACAATAATTAATATTCTGACAAATATTCTAGCTTATTTTTCTT
>JBAWXD010000169.1:0-8497 GCA_037144275.1 Paludibacter sp.
GGCAGGAAAGTTTGGTAGATAATGCCGAACAGAATAAAACCTTATGGGGAATCTCCGAAGATGGTTTGGCGAAAGTCAAAGCATTGCAAACTAACTGGGTGAGTGCCTTTAGCAAGGCCAGTAACAAGCAGAATCGTACGGCAGCCGATGTCACAGCAAAGGACAGTGCCCGTTACGATTATGAGAAAGCCATTCGGCCATTTGTGGCTCAATGGTTAAGTAAAAATGAAAAGGTAACGGACAGCGATCGTACCCGCATGGGTCTGACCGTAAAAACCGGAACCCGTACATTAACCCCTGTTCCCACTACCAGTCCGGTAGGAACTATTGATTTTTCAGTACGCCAACAACACACTATTCGTTTTTACGACGAAGCTTCGGCACACAGCAATGCTAAACCTGCCGGTGTTCATGGTTGCGAAATTTACATGAAAGTGGATGGTGATGCACCCAAAGATGTATCAGAACTCGCCTATTTGGGTACTTGCACCGCTTCTCCTTATCCTGTAAAGTTTGATGGAAGCAAAGCCGGAAAAATAGTTTATTACTGGCTGCGTTGGGTCAATACACATGGTGAATGTGGACCATGGAGTATCACTTTGAATGCTTTGTTAGTGGGGTAAAAAACTATTGGTGGAGCCGGTTATTGAATAGTTTTGTGCAAACTAACCGGCTCACGCCTACTCTCACAAACTAAAAAAAAAAGGAGGTGGCAAAGATAACTAGATAATTACAAAGCATAGATTAAGAGCATTTATTATTTATCTCTTAAAATAACCCTATTAACCTTGAGTAGTAAGAATTTAGTACTGGATAGGTGAAGAAGGGTTATTGAATAAAATTTCGGTTTGATTTTTTGCCATGCTATAAAATACTACAACTGAGAGAGGCTGTGCATTCTGCAAATTCCCCCATAAAACTGTCAAGCAAGGCAAAAAACAAATTCCGATTTTTCCAATCATTTTTATTATTAAACTGTGCAGAAATGCATATTAACTATTATTGTATAAGTAAGTGTTCATAATTAATTTATACAATATTTAATTATGCTTTCCGTTCTACTTGTATTCAAGTAAATACGATTAGCAATGGGAAAAATAAAGACGATAGAATTAACGAGCGTCCAACGATTAGAATTAGAGCATGGTTTCCGCCATGGCACGAGCCACTGTTTTCGCATGCGTTGCCGTGCGGTTCTTCTCAAGTCAGATGGACTGTCTTCTGTAAAAGTGGGTGAACAGACCGAGATGAGTTTGGTGTCAGTTAATGCATGGGTAAAACGCTTCCTTTGGGAAGGCATAACAGGCTTACAAACCCGTGAAGGTCGTGGTCGAAAACCAATAATGGACTCTTCGGACGAACAAGCTGTGCGTTCAGCCATCGAACAGGACAGGCAAAGTGTAAGCAAAGCCAAAATTGCTTGGCAACAGGCAACAGGGAAAGAAGCAAGCAACTTGACCTTCAAGCGTTTTTTATCCGCATTGGCGCAAGATATAAGCGTATAAGAAAACGCCCAAGGGGAGTTCCCTCGCCGCAGCTTTACGAGTACAAGTACGAAAAGTTGCAAGAACTTGAACAACAGGAACGTCAGGGGCGCATTGCCCTGTTCTATGCCGATGAGAGCCATGTTTGTACCGAAGGATATGTTCCTTACGGCTGGCAGTTGCCAGGGGAGGATGTGTGCATTACATCTCAAAGAAGCGCAAGGCTCAACATCTTCGGAATGATTGACAAAAAGAACCAATATGAGGGATTCGCTACCACCGAAAGTATCAACGCTGACAAGGTCGTGAATTTCCTCGATGCATTTTCTTTGCGTGTACTCAAAGACACGTTTGTGGTGCTTGACAATGCTACGGTTCATCGTAATAATAAAATACGGGAGTTGCGTCCCGTATGGGAGAAAAGAGGGCTTTTCCTCTTCTATTTGCCGCCATATTCTCCACACCTGAATATTGCGGAAACACTTTGGAGAATATTGAAAGGAAAATGGATCAGACCTCAGGACTATGTGAGTACAGACATGCTTTTCTACACAACCAACAGAGCGTTGGCTGCGATTGGAAATACACTGTTCATTAAATACTCGCATTATGTCGCTTAATTTTGATTACTTACTTATGAAAACAACGAGAAGAATCAAATTTTATGCAAGTGTATTATTGCCTTTGCTTACAATTACATTAAATGCACAATGGTCGCTTACGAATAATAACATCTGGAATACGAACAGTGGTGGTAACGTTGGAATAGGAACGAACATCCCTGGCAAAACTCTTGAAGTATCCGGGTTGTCAAGTACATCAGGAATCAGATTACGAAATACAGATGGTGTATATCCGGGGTATATGGATTTTTATAATGATGGGTCAGCACATTTTGCAGCAGATAATACAGGAGTTAAGGCTGTGTATTTTAGTGGTAATAATATCGGATTCAGAACCACTTATGCTGGAGTATCGAATGTGCTTATTAATAGTTCTGGCTATGTGGGCATTGGTACAACATACTGCAGTGATAGGCTAACAATATGTGGAAACAGTACCTGGGTAGGACAAAGTATTAAATCATTTTCGGCAAGTGGTGGAACATATATCGATTTTTATAAAAGTAACGGCGTGCAATTTGGAGGATTTTATATGGATGAAGCAAACTCACAAATTGCTTTCCGAACTTATACCGGAACAAATGGACGAATTAAATTTCAAACAAATTCTACAGATAGAATGATGATAACCGAAACAGGCAATATCGGCATAGGCTGTGACCCTGGAGTTGAACTTTTCAAAGCTTACAAAAGCGTAAACCCCAATATTCAGTTATCGAGTGATTATTCAAGGTTAGAATTCGGGGTGGGTACTCTGGATGGTTGTTATGCTAATGGGGCAAAAAAAGGCGATGGAGTTATACGTACAATTGGCGGCTCACATAACACCATCCTATCTATGCCTGATACGGGAGGTGGTGGAAACTGTTATATTGGTATAGGCGATGACTCTTCACCCGACCCCTCAACAAGTTTATGGGCAAAGTTTTGCAATAATAAAGTTTTACGGGTAAATGGAACTATTATTGCCACCGAAATGGATGTACAATCAAATGTTTGGGCTGACAATGTATTTGAGTCTGATTACGAATTAAAATCATTAGCTGAAATAGAAACATACATTAAAGCGAACAAACATCTACCTGAAATACCCACTACTACCGAAGTAAAAGAAAATGGGATAAATGTTGCTAAAATAAATGTACTTTTGCTTAAGAAAATAGAAGAACTTACGTTATTAATGATAGAACAGAATAAAACCATTGGTGAATTACAGAACAAAGTAAGTAAATTGAAAAAATAATTTAAAATAACATGAATATTATGCGACATTTATATTGTACTTGTATCGTCTTAATAACCTTCTCAATGAGTATTTTTTCTCAAGAAAGTTTTAAATTCAGAGGGAAGATTGACGAAAGTCACTGGAAAAAACTACCAATTAAACGCTCGGAAATTGACTTGTTTAGACAGATAAATGAAGAATGCCCTGATTTTAATCTGTTGGATATGAAAACATATAAAATAAATAATAAGAAGTTTGAGTTTCATTTTCTTTCGTGTGACAAATATGATAGTACATGTACATGTAAAAAAAATAAATTTTTAAGTAGATGTAATCTAGTAAAGTTTATCTATTGGGACGGTTGTGATGCATCAATGAATTATGGTTTATACAAGAATGCAAAAGGCCAAACGATACTATTAATAGATATTTTAATACCTGAAACAAGATGGCATCCATGTTCTGAGATGATTGGTGATCAATTTTTAGTGGAGAAAGACTACTGCCCATCTGAACCAATCATATATATAAGAATACATAATCTTGATAGCTATGAAATCAAATACTAGATTTAATTCTTTGTTTTATAATTAAAAACTTATCGCAAATGAAAAACAAATATATTCTTTTAGTTTTCTGTCTGTTAGCATTATTTGCAGATATTTTTGGACAAGAAAATCATGGAGGGAAACCAATTACTTTTAGGCAGGCATCATCAGAGGATGTTGTGAGCAAGGTAAAGCATTTAAATATGATAAAAGCCAAAATTCTAGAAAAAATAGATAATACTTCTGAAATAGAAAAAGCTGAGAAATTTGCACAGACCAAAGGTTTTCAAAGAAATAAGTTTTATGGAAGAGGTTTGGAAGTAGATATTGATTTTAAAAAGGAAGCCACCATACAAATGATGGGTGATTCTGGTAAATTATATTTATTTCAAATTAGTTCGCCTACAGCTAATGCTTTACAAGTATACTTTGATGCTTTCAAATTACCTAAAGGAGCACGTATGTTTATATATGATCAAAATCAAACAATGTTTCTAGGTTCATTTACACATGAAAATAATTTCATAGATAAAAGTTTTGGTACTACTTTTATAAATGGAAATACAGTTGTGATTGAATATTATGAACCAAATAACACTGAGTTTGTATCAGAGATTCACATAAATAAAGTTGTTCATGTATTTCAGGATGTTAATAGCGGTCCTTTCGCTTCAACTGCCAGTGCTTCATGCAATCTAAATTCAACATGTTCAATTGGTTATGGGTGGGAACGAGAGCGGAAATCTGTTGCTGTAGTACTTGCTGAATATAAGGACTATTTTAAGCCTTCTCACTCAAATATGGACTACTATGGATTTGGGACTGGAACATTACTAAATAATGTAAAACAAGATGGGGCAGCCTATTTTTTGACAGCTAATCACTTAAGAGAGCTTGATGAGATAGGTAACCCAATATTACAATTAAATAAATATCCAATAAATGATATTTATCATTGGCTTTTTCTATTTAATTATCAATCTACTAGTTGTGATGATAAAGGTTCTGGATTTTCATCATCAACATTAAAATCATTATATGCTTCAAGAGTACTATCTTCGGACGAATACCATTCCCCTTTGTCAGATTATCTTTTATTAGAACTTAATGCCGATGCTGCTACTTTAAAAGATTATAATGTTTGTTATGCAGGTTGGGACATTGACGATGTACATGCAATTTTCTCAAAGTTTACAGTATGCATTCATCATCCACAGGGAGATATTATGAAAATGTCAAAAGATCATGACCCCCCAGTTTCAGGCACTTGCCTTAACGCAACAAATGATACACATTGGGTAGTAAGCTGGGATGAAGGAATAACTGAACAGGGTTCATCAGGTTCTCCATTATTTAATGACAACCATAAGTTAATCGGTCATCTACATGCAGGTTCGTCAGATTGTGCTCATCCTCAGTACCCAGACTTTTTTGGAAAGTTTTCAGATTCTTACTTTTATGGTAATTTTGCTACATGGTTAGATCCTGATAATACTCGTTCTACTTCTGTGGGTCCATACAATCCAAATACAATTGGTAGTTGTGAACATTGTTATAATGGAATTCCCGATGGAGATGAAACAGGTATAGATTGTGGAGGTAAGGATTGTCCACCATGCACATGGATGAATACTTATGGGTGGGCTTCTAATCCACTATCCCATAATGGTATAAAAGATGAAGCTCAGGGTGAAATAGGTATTGATTGCGGTGGTCCAAATTGTAAACCTTGTGGAGGCGATGCACTGTGCTCTGATGGCATAAAAGATGGAGATGAAACTGATGTAGATTGTGGCGGTTCATGTATTCCTTGCAATGTTTACTGTCAAGGGCAGGTTATTTATTGGGGTTTGGGTCTTAACCCGGTTACTGTTATTACGACACCATTAACTGCTCCTGGTTTCGACTCTCACCCTGCTCATATTGCCTCCGATACTGGTATTCCCGATCCGAATAATGCTAGTTTACTCCCTGCTTATACTTCAACCAGTAATTTTATTGAAGCCTCAAATAGTCATGTTAATAGTGGTGAGGTAGTCACTTTTAAATCTGCCGGTAAAATAAAATTAAAAACTGGTTTTTCTGCAAAAATTGGAAGCACATTTAAAGCAAAATATACAACTTGTGAAAAATGCAAAAAGATGTATGTTTCAGTTCCTGATCGCATATCTACTGGACTACAAATTAGTCAATCTGGTGCAGACAGATATGATATTAAGGTAATAAATGGATCGTTTCAAAACGTATATTCTTTTGCAGATTACATTTATGATAAAAATCCAACTCTATGGAATACCAATGATAGTAATATTAAATCCGGTGCTTATCGTGTGATCATAAATTTTTACAATGATTGTTCGGGCGAGAAAAAAACTTTCGATTATATAATAAATGTACTAAATGGATTCTTTGCAAAACCGTTAATCGGCAATACAGACAACTTACTTAACAGTGAAAATAATGTATCTGTATATCCAAATCCAACAAAGGATATGTTAGTAATAAATGATCAGAATAATGAAAAATATTCTGTACAGATATACGATTTTTCCGGAAAGCTTGTTGAATCTATTCAAAATTGTTTTGGTTCAACAAACGTCAATATGTCTAAATATGTAAATGGAATATATACCTTTAAAATTTTAGGAACAACTTTGTATGTTCAGAAAGTGATAAAGAATTAATAACTTAATTTCATACAGTTATAAAATTAAATAATTCGTGCTCAACTGCAATTTGTAGTTCAGCCCCCTCACTAATGAATTTAATCAGAAATATCAATCGGGTAGAGAAACTCCATAGTCTAATCCTACAAGAGAAAACAGGCAATCCAAAACAACTTGCCGAACAGTTGGGAATTTGCAGAGCGACCTTATACATATTAATTGAAGAATTAAATGCGCTGAATATGCCGGTGGCTTATTCACGCAAGTATGAAACTTTTTATTACGAAAAAGATGTGAAACTTACCTTAGCATTTAAAGTAGAAGTAATTACCGACAAGAATGAATTAAGAAAAATTAACGGCGGCAATTCAAACTTTTTCCTTCCGTCTATTTTATCAGACGGAAGGAACATACCTTTGTATTCGTATTTGGCCGAGTACAAAAGTCAGTTCACAGGCTTATAAGTTGTGGCAAAAAAGTATTTAAAAATTTAATTCAAGAAAAAATGAAAAATTTGAATGTAAACAATTATGGCGTTCAGGAAATGAATGCTGAGGAAATGAGAGCTACTGAAGGTGGTGGTATTCTAGGCATGGCGATCTTTGGTCTTATTGGAGCCGCAATTGGAAGTATTTGGGGTGAAGAAAAAACCGGAGGTGAAATAGGTCTGATAGTTGGTTTAATACTACCAGTTTAGGGATTTAATGACACTCTGTTAGACAACTTTTAAAATTGTAACTATTAATAGCAATTTGATTATTGCTATTAATAGTTCTTAATTATAATATCTCAAAAAAGATCAAAATTATGAAAATTTACTTTTTGATATCATTTTTCATATTCAGTATTTTAAGCTTAAATGCTCAAGATTCTGTTAAAGTTTCAGGTAATAAAAAAGCAACTGTATATATTATAAGAAGCAGAACAAGCGGCTTGCATATATTTAATTTTTACAACAACAATAAATTTATAGGTAAAATCGGAGGATCAAAACAGTTATTTTATAAATGTGAAGCAGGAAAACAACTTTTCTGGGCGGTTGCAGATAATAAATATTTCTTAGATATCAAATTAGAACCTAATGAAATCTATATCATAGATGTTCATAAAAAAGAGGGGGTTTTAAAAGGAAATGTAGAATTGGAGTTAGTACCTAAAGGTTCAGATTATTATAATTATTTGCTGGATTTTATCCTAAAACATAAATCCTTACAATTTACTGAAGATGAGATTAGAGACCAGAATACATTACAAAAGGATTTCATTCAGCAAAGTTTAAGTAGTAGAGAAAAAGAAAAGAAAAATATCATTTCTACTGAAAAAGGAATTGAAAGAGATACTCTTCAACCAATAGTATTAGATTACCCTTTTTTGGATTATCCTTTTTTGAATAAAAGTATTAACCTATCTGGTCTAAAGGGAATGTTTACAGATCCATCCATGTCACAATCTATAAATATCTCAGTGTCATTAAATAATTACAAGCGAGAGAGTTTATTTCGGTTGAAAGAGCAAAGTCCTTTTGTTAGGAAAAACTACTCGACAATAGTGTGTATTGCTGATTTTATTACATTTTTGCCCATACCACTTACAAGTGGATGGATGCATGAAGAGTTTCATCGGGCAGTTCTTGCAAAACATGGCATAGGTAGCTATAACGATATGAATGATCTACCAATAACTAAGACTCTTGTAAATGTAAGTCATATTACTGATGAAAATTTATCTCGTCTAAAAAACGAAAGCCCTCAGGACATGATCCGATTATCTGAAGCAGGTATCGAAGGGCAATATTTAATGTCAAACAAAATTAACAATGAAGCTTTTTTTAGCAATACTAAGTCCATTTCCTTCACACCCTTATTTAGCAATTTAAATAGTTTATTGTATGTATTAATATGTTCAAATAAATCATATTCTGATAAAATTATTGATCAGGAAACAAATTCAG
>JBAWXD010000170.1:0-8385 GCA_037144275.1 Paludibacter sp.
GTATGGCATGTATCGTAAACTTGCACGGGTAAATACAGGTGTATTGACCGGTAAGAATTTGGAATTCGGCGGTTCACTTATACGCCCTGAAGCTACCGGTTTTGGGGGTTTGTATTTCGTGAATCAGATGTTGGAAACAGCAGGAATGAGCATTAAAGGAAAAACCATAGCCATTTCTGGTTTTGGAAACGTTGCCTGGGGTGCAGCACTTAAAGCAACTGAATTTGGAGCCAAAGTGGTGAGTATTTCAGGCCCTGATGGTTATATTTATGACGAAAATGGTATTTCGGGCGAGAAAATTGATTATTTGCTTGATTTGAGGGCCACTTGCAACGATATTGTATCTCCGTATGCCGAAAAGTTCGGAGCTACATTTGTTCCCGACCGTCGTCCTTGGGAACTGAAAGTAGATATAGCTCTGCCTTGTGCCACTCAGAATGAATTGGATGAATACGATGCCAAAAAATTAATTCAAAATGGCGTTATTTGCGTTGGAGAAATCTCTAACATGGGTTGTACACCCGAAGCAATCGAAATGCTTTTAAAACACAAAATTATGTATGGACCGGGAAAAGCGGTGAATGCAGGTGGTGTGGCAACTTCCGGACTGGAAATGTCACAAAATGCGATGCATTTGACCTGGGCTTCGGAAGAAGTGGATGCACGGTTAAAACAGATTATGAGTGAAATTCATGCGCAATGCTTGAAATATGGGCGTGAAGCAGATGGATACATCAACTATATGAAAGGTGCTAATGTGGCCGGATTCCTGAAAGTAGCCAAATCTATGCTGGCTCAGGGAGTCTTGTAGGATTAGTTTATAGTAGCCCCCTAAATACCTCTCAAGAGGAACTTTTAGAGCATGAAATGAATGGATTTAGCAACAAATAATTAGGGTTCTATTAATAGTTTGTTTATTTGTTAGGAGTTTATAATTGTGGTAATTAAAAATCACAAAAAGAGGAAGTTTTGTTCAGCCAGAATTTTCTCTTTTTATTTTTGACAATCGACAGTGTAAACCAAAACACAAAAACAGTATCTTTGTACTTCGAAACACCAATTTAATTTCATTCACAACAATGCTTAATTTACTCAATGATCACCGAACTGTTCGGAAATATACAACCGAAAAGATAAATCCTGCATTATTAAACCAGTTGCTCGAATCGGCTTGCAGAGCATCGAATACAGGGAATATGCAGGCTTACAGTGTGGTTGTCACGACGGATGAAGTTTTGAAGAAGCAATTGTCACCTGCTCACTTCAACCAACCGATGGTGGCACAGGCTCCGGCTATTTTGACTTTTTGTGCAGACTTTAATCGATTTACTACCTGGTGCGAACAGCGTCAGGCAGAACCCGGATATGATAATTTTCAATCGTTTATCGCCGCAGCTATAGATGCCATTATAGCAGCTCAAACCTTTTGTATAGCAGCTGAAAGTGTTGGTTTGGGAATTTGCTACCTGGGCACTACAACCTACAATGCTCAGGAAATTATTCAGGCATTAAAATTGCCAAAATTAGTAATACCTGTTACTGCCATTACAGTTGGTTATCCTGAAGATTTGCCTGAACAAACAGATCGTTTGCCCCAGAATGGACTTATCCACCATGAAGTGTATAAAAATTACGATGCGAAAAGTATAGACAAGATTTATGCTGAAAAAGAAAGCAGTGATTTTTATAATCAATTTGTAAAAGAAAACAACAAAGAAACACTAGCTCAGGTGTTTACGGATATTCGATATTCAAAAAAGAACAATGAATTCTTTTCAGAAAAATTTTTGAAGGCTTTGAAAGAACAAGGATTTTTATAATAGAATCAATCACAAAACCAAAAAAACCACTTTGAAATTTATATTTTCAAAGTGGTTTTTTGTTTTATCTGAGAATTATCTGTTTAGTGATTTTATCGATTGCTGTTGAAGCTTTAACCACATAGCTTCCCGGAACTAAATCAGTCGGAATAACAGTTAAACCGTTTGCACCAAATTTAGCTGTACTCAGAACCCTACCTGCAATATCAAAAATCTCAAGATTACCAGATAAATCAGTCGAATTCTGAACAAAAAGTTTTCCATCCTGATTACTAAAAATATTCAATGTCTTGTTCTCTGAATTCGAAACGCCGGTAGCAACTCCCGGACTGGTAACTATTTTAAATCTGTTTACAGGAGTTGATGATTTGACAGCTGTAAATGAATAGGTAGAGCCGCTCATAGTGATATCTGTTACCTTATTATTATCAACCAAATCAATCAGATACAAAGCTGAATACTGTAAATCGAGATTTTCATGTGTAAATGTCATCGTATAGTTTGTATCTTCACCGGTAATAAACCCAAGATTGGTATTATTGATATTATCGACAGCATCTACCTGATAATCACCGCTTGTTTCCATTGCCCATAATTGAGGAGTAAGTGACGATCCAAGGAATTTCTGACCATCCCAGCCATTATCAAAACCCCTGGAACAACTAGGATCGCTAAAAATCCACATTTTATCACTGTATCGGGTTCCGGCAATATCAATTCGGGTATAAACCTTATCCGTAGTAATATCACTTGTGTTACGAGCTCTCTGTTTTACCGTATTTCTGATAACCGAGCTGTATGGAATTTCTATCGTTGCATTTTGTGAACTGCTTTTTGCCACAACAAGAAATCCCTGCATAGATGGAATTTGTCCCGGAACTCCGCCTATACCTGCAGTCGATTTTGGTGCTGAAACATATTGACCTGCAGTTCCATCTACTCCGGTTTGTGTAGCCCAATCGTCATGTGAACCGGTATTGTACAAATAAGCTGTAGCTTCTGTTTCTGATCCAAAATTCAACTTGCTAATATCGATAGCTGCCGTATAGGGATTACCGAATATATGCTGTCCCGGATATGCTGCTCCAGAAGTATAAGACAAAACCTGAGTGAAATCACTGTTTACCAACTGACCTTCAAAATAGATTGTTTTAGCTATTTTTTGAGTTATCTCGTATCCTGCAAACGGATTTAATACAGCACTATTTCCCTGAGAAACCCAATAAGTTGACGAGGTTGTGCCTGATTCAACATGTTTATTTATGTACGACCCATTATTTATAGAACCTACATAGGCTGCAAATGTAGGATTTGTAGTTACCGACTGCAGTGGTATTCCAAAGAACTGCCATTTGTATTGGGAGTAGGAAGAACCATTAACCACAGAAGCAGCAGCTTTTGAATACATTCCAACGGTCGCAGAAACAGGTGAACTTCCAGAGTTATTGAATATCAATGTTCCATTTGCACCGCTTGAATTGGCTAAAATAT
Organism: Paludibacter sp.; assembly: GCA_037144275.1. Lineage (GTDB taxonomy): Bacteria > Bacteroidota > Bacteroidia > Bacteroidales > Paludibacteraceae > Paludibacter. The sequence continues at coordinate 3,312 of JBAWXD010000170.1, forward strand.
ATAATCCAGAGCTTCCCGCATTATTAGTAATTTGGTTGGCAACCATTTTAGCACCGGCAACAATATCCATTTCCCTTGAACTATTGATAAGCAATGTTCCGCTTACGGTTACGCTGTCATTCAAATCCAACTCAGCACTATTATCACAGGTCAGATTATTGAAAGTTCCTGCAACAGCCGTTTGAACTCCTGAACCATTATAAATCACCGTTCCCGACCATATTTTTGCTGAAGGAACAGGTAAGGAACTCGTGTTTTGTGTTTTCAATGTTCCGGTACCACTATTGGTGGTAATTGAGCTTAATAGGTTTGTGCCCATATCCAATATAGCTCCGTTGTCTATTGTTAGATTTGTACTGTTTATTGTTCCGCTAGCAGTAGCAGAAGTAGTAGTATTGCTTATTTGCAAGCCATTATAAGTAGCACTCACTACAGACTGTGCATCCGAACCATTATAAACTACGTTTCCTGTCCAGGCAACTCCCGAAGGTATCGGAGTGGAACTTGTGTTTTGCGTTTTCAACGTCCCGGTACCACTATTGGTTGTCATTGAACTCAACAAGTTAGTTCCCATATCCAGAACAGACCCATTGTCTAAGGTCAGATTTGTAGTATTCAATGTTCCGTTGCCTGAAACCGTAGAAGCAGTATTACTAATTTGCAAATTTGCAAAAGTACCAACTGGAAGGGTTTGTGCAGCCGACCCATTATAGACTACGGATTCAGTCCATGTTTTACCTGATGGTATTGGATTCAAACTTGTGTTTTGTGTTTTCAATGTTCCTGTTCCACTGTTTGAACTTAGATTAATCAATGGATAGCTTTTCATATCCAAAGTAGTTCCAGCACTAACCGTAAGAACACCTCCCGTACTTAGTGCATTAGAAGCATTAACGACTGTACTTGAACCGTTTATGCTTAAATCGGCAACCACAGACAAGCTCGAAGAAGGCATTGTTTTAGTAGAATTGCCACTAAGTATCAAACTTGAATAACCTGATTGTGGTAAAATAACATTTTGAGCTGAAGTTCCATCGTATTCTACAGTGTTTGTGTTCGTTGTAAAATCAATAATACTACCCGAACCTGTAGTCATAGTTCCTGCAATTCTCAAAACATTAGCTGTTAACGCTTGGATTTGTGTGTTGTCAGCAACCGTCAGATTATTGAAATTGGTTGTTCCGGCAATTGAAACTATATTGGAAGTACTTCCATTAGTGAAAATCACTGTCCCCGAACCCGGAACGAAAGTCCCGCTATTTAACCAGGCACCCGTGGAACCATACACCGTAATATTATAATTATCAACTGTAAGGGTAGCTCCTGATTTGATTTCTAGGGATTTACAAACAGCAGGTGATGATAAAAGATTCCGAGTAGGTAGACCGTGTGTATCGACCGGTAAATCTGCCGGTGCAGGAATAACAACATCATCATTGGCTGTAGGTACTCCACCATTCCAGTTACCCGGAAGGTTCCAGTCGCCATTATAGGTTGGTGATCCATTTCCTGTCCAGGTTATTTTATCAACATTTGAATAACCTAAGCTCCATTGTTTGTTATCCAAGCTAGTGGAAGGAGCCATAAAATTAATGGCCATACCTGTTAAACCTATCCAATTGTTGTCCGTACTGAAATTTGTATGACTTCGAGGATAATGACTAGTAAAATCTGGACCTGCATAAGCATCCCAATAAACCAACTTAGTTTCATCGGTATTACCATTTAATTCCGAATCGAGGTAATGTAAACTTGTAATCGTTCTGTCAGTTCCACTTGCTTCCTGTGCAAAACTGTAAATTCTTTTAATCGCACTGCTGTTCCATGATGGAGCTGCTCCAATGCTTGTTTTTAAACTTATCCAGGTTGGTTTTACTGAACCACTGACATTAAGAAAATCAATGGATGTATATTGATTTCCAAAGCTATAAACAACACCACCGGTAAATGTATGTTGACGTTTAACGATACCGGTCACATCGCCAATACCAATATTGGTAGCCGACACACCCATATTCAGTGTGTTACTTCCCATATCCAATGCACCATGTGTTGCATCGGGATTAGTCGTCAGATTCAGTATTCCGTTAACCGTTTGATCTGTATTTGCAGTAAGTCCGGCCAGATTGCTCACAGTCACATTTTTGAATGTTGATGTAGATGATCCCCCGATGGTTTGTGCCGTTGCACCATTAAACAGTACTGTACCACTGCTTAAATTTATCGTACCATTATTTACTAAATTGCCGGCCAGATAAAGTAAAGTACTTGAATTTGGAATTGACAATGTACCCGTTAATGTTAAATTATTTGAAACATTAATATTGGTAGAATTACTTAAAGTAAGGTTGTTGAATGCCGTTGCTGTAGTTCCACCTATCGTTTGTGTGCTTGTACCATCGAAATCAAAAGTGCTACCTGAATTGTCAACAGTTGCACCGTTATTTGTCCAGTTACCTTTTACAGAATGGCTAAACGAACCCGTTGTTAAGAAAGTGCCAGATCCTAATGTTACATTTCCGTCAAAGTTTAAGCCACCCACAAAGGTTGTTGAAGCTGTACCACTCATTGTAAAATCACCTACGATATTTAATAATGTGGAAGGCGTTGTTGGCATTGTTTTATTACCGCTACCACTTAAAATCAAGTTGTTGTACCTGCGAGTACTCGCATCGGGAATAACAACCGATTGTGCACCGCCATTGTAATTTACTGTAGAAACACCTTGTGAAGTAGTACTCCACACGCCATTATTTGTTACCGTTCCAGCAATTCCAATGATAGAACCTGCTTGATTGGATAATCTGGTTCCTGATATAATGGTGATATTATAAAAGTTTGTTGTTCCGGAAATACTAGCATCAGTTCCATTGGCAAATATAACATTGCTCGTATTCGGGTTGAAAGTTCCATCGTTATTCCATGTTCCGGCATTTCCAGTAAGAGTCAGTTGTGCATTAGACAAAGAATTTAAGATTCCTCCTTTTTGAATGTAAATAGTTGAAATTGTATCTGTGTCTAATGTCGGATTATATGGAATTGTACTTGCATCAGGTATAATAACATTCGATGTTGAAGTTGGAGAAATAGCATTAAACCAGTTTGAGGCAGTATTCCAATCCGAACTTGTTGCTCCTGTCCAAATGCATGAAGTAGCCGTTGAATTTCCTAATGTAAACTGAGTACCACTTGGAAATGAGAAGTTTACGTTACTCAATGTGATAAAATCATTCACTAAATCAAAATCGGAGCGTGTAGTTCCTTCAACGATTGTGGGATTAACGTAATACCAGGGTACTAATAATTCTTCTGTATTTGTGTTCATCTCTGTTTCTAGGAAATGCATTTGGATGGTAGCTTTTGTACTTACATTACCTGTTTGAGTCATCGTGTAAATACGTTTTACAGCATCAGTTTTCCAGTTTGGAGCAGTTCCAAGTGCAACATTCATCGTAATGTTAGAAGGAATTGTTCCAACATTAGCTGCAAAAATCACATTTGAATACGGATTCCCAAAAGTGTACAATTTACTTGCAACCATACCATTTCGACTATTTTTCCCTGTAACATCACCTACACCGGTATTTATAGCCAAATCTCCATAAGTGATCGAATTGCTTCCCATATCCAATGCACCTTTAGAAACAGAAGGATTATCTGTCAGATTAAGAATTCCATTCACTGTGATATTTGTTGAGGATGTAATTCCAGTCGTATTGCTAACAGTCAAATTATTGAATGTTGTAACTGATGAACCGCTAATTGTTTGTGGAGCTGTTCCACCAAAGTAAACCGTAGCAGCACTCACATCCATAGTACCATTATTTATAAAATTACCGGCAATATCTAACCTGTCGCTTTGAACAAGTGTTTTCGTTCCCGTTCCACTTATTTTCAGGTTGTAATAGCCCGAGAAACCAAAGCCAACAGTTGATGGGTTAGAGATATATTGATCTGTTCCATTAAACTCAACGGTATTTCCTATGGCAGATAAATCGACAATACTGCTAACTTCACCTGAAGCCAATCCTGAAACCTGAATTAAACTTTCCGAACCTGGTCGTACATAGGTATTAGCTCCAAAATACAAGTTGTAAAACTGAGTATTACCGGATACTGAAACAATTTGATTATTGACAGCATGTGTAAAGTTTACAGTTCCAGTACCCGGGTTAAATGTTCCCTTATTGATCCATGCACCATTATAACCATTTATTGTAAGATTATATGTACTGGCTGAAACTGAAGCCAGTGAATCTATTTGAATTGTTTGTATTTCAACATCCGAAGTCAGAGTTGGATAAGCTGTCAAAACCTTAGGAATCAACACATCGTCGGTTGATACCGGTGCCCCTGCTGGATTCCAGTTGTCTGAATTGCTCCAGTTTGTATTTGTTGCGCCTGTCCATGTTTTTTTAATGTTGATATAATTACTTAATCCCCATTGTTTATTATAACTTGAACTGGTTGGATCAGGTGCTACATATCCAATGCTTAGTCCGGAAAGTCCTACCCACTTATTAATGGTGCTGTTGTTGGTCTTTCCATGTTCTTCCGTTCTTCCATCAGAAGTGTGATGATCCCAAAGTACAAGTTTTGTTTCACCCTGCCCGTTAAGTTCGGAAGTCAGATAATGTAAATTTACAGCCACGCAGTCAGTTCCCGTTGTTCCGGTTTGTGAAAAACGATAATTACGCAGAACAAAAGTACTTGCTGAACCTCCCACAGGAAGTGCTGTACCTAGTACCACTTTACAGGTCAATTCATCCGGTTGAGTTCCAACTCCCAGAAAAGTCATAGTTGTATATTGGCTACCGAAACTATATTGAACATTGGATGTAAATGTATGTGTCCGTTTTATTATTCCTGAGACATCCCCATTACCACTTACTGCAGCAGCGGCAGTGAGCATAGTGAGAGTATAGCTACCCATATCCAGCGTACCATGAGATGCATCAGGGTTCGCGCTGCTAAGGGTCACAGCGCCATTAACGGTAAAATTACTGGCTGCTGTAACACCTGCTGTATTATTAATTGTCAGGTTATTGAAGGTGGTTAGTCCTGAAATCGTCTG
>JBAWXD010000171.1:0-8342 GCA_037144275.1 Paludibacter sp.
AAAGCGGATTTAAACAGACGATATTCTCTTATAAACCAACAGATTAACAATCTTCCTCAAGAGGAAATTCAGATGAATGCCATCGAACGAAAGTACAAGATGGATGACAATTACTACACTTTCTTTTTGCAAAAACGAGCCGAGTCTGAAATTTTAAAAGCCTCAAATACCCCGGATAATACGGTTCTTGATAAAGCCAGAGTTTTATCTATTACAAACTCGGATAAAAAGCGAAAAACAACCATGATGTTTTTACTTTTTGGGCTTTTGATACCTGTCATATTTGTGGTACTAAAGGAAATGTTGAATAGTACGATTCGTTCAACAAAAGACGTGGAAAAAAATTCAACATACCCATTGATTGGTGCTGTAAGACACACTAAAAGTACTGACCCATTGTTAGTTGCCAAAAATCCACGCTCTGCATTTACTGAAATGTTCAGGGTTATTCGGACCAGAGTTGAGTTTATAGTTAAGCGAAAAACGAATATTATGGTTCTGGTAACCTCTACCGAGTCGGGCGATGGTAAAACATATTTCTCAATAAATCTCGCTTCGATTTATTCAATGGCAAGTAAGAAAACGTTATTGGTGGATATGGATATTCGTAAACCGAGTGTGAACCAGCGTTTTAATATTATTCAACCGAATGGTGTTACGAATTATTTAGTTGGTCAATGTACTCTCGATGAGGTTATTTTTCAATTACCTAAGGCTGATTTTGACATTTTACCGGCAGGATCAATACCACCAAACCCGGGCGAATTGATACGCTCTGAAAAATTAATCGAAATGTTTGTTGAATTACGTAAACGTTATGACTATATTATTGTTGACTCGAGTCCTATTGGAATGGTTACTGACGCCTATTCACTGGCTCATTTATCTGATGTCAATTTGTTTATTGTTCGTAATTCAAAAACAAACAAAACGTTTTTCAAGAAATTAAGTGCTCAATTAAAACAAGATAATTTACCTCATATTTATACCGTTTTAAATGATGTTTTGGATGGTGGAAGTCGATACTCAAGATATAAACTTTATAAATATGCTTATTTGTTTGGATATAGTTATGGATATGCCAGCAAAAAGAGAAAAGGTGAAGCAGATAAATATCTGCATTATTATGAGGATGACTCTGAATTATAGATCTAAGTAATAAGAATAATATAATGTCGTATTTATTTGGTAATATCACAAAAATGTAGTATATTTGTCTCATAATGAGATATATAATACTGAAAACAGAAGAAATAGAAGCATTGGAATTGCTACTAAAAACGAGTAGTAATAATACTATACGAAAACGTAGTCAATGCCTTCTTTTATCACAGCAAAAACGAACGATAATAGATCTTTCGGCGGTTTTTGGTGTAAGTCGCAGAACTATCGAACGGTGGTTTGATAGTTGGGTTTTAAAAGGTGTCGAATCACTATCTATCGAATCTGGCAGAGGAGTAAAAACTCGTCTAAAAGGCTATGAGAAAGATGTTTCCGAACAAGTCGAGCTTCACAGCCGAAATCTAAAGAACGTGATTTCCTACTTCAAAGAGCAACATAATATAACGATCTGCAAAAAGACTTTGCAGAATTTTTTAAAAGATGCTCAGCTATAGTTGGAAAAGAGCTCGACTTTCTTTAAAACGCAAACGGAATAAGGTTGAATTTGAACTTAAAAAAGAGCAAATAGAAAGCCTTAAAAGATTGGAAGATAGCGGATATCTTGACCTTTATTTTGGAGATGAAAGTCATTTTGGACTTACACCCAATGTGCCATACGCTTGGCAAACAAAAGAAAATCCGATATTATTACCTGCTGCAAAAGGAAAGTTTCTAAATGTTATAGGGTTAATGACCCGTAAAAATAAACTTTTCTTTGAAGTGCTTGAAACTACCTATAACACTGATAAAGTTATCAGTTATATGGATAGTTTTGTGGCACAAACAGTAAAAAAGACAGTGGTAATACTTGATAATTCTCCAATCCATAAATCAAAGAAGTTCATGGCTAAAATAGAAGAATGGAAAGAAAAAGATGTGTTGATTTTCTTTTTACCTCCATATTCACCAGAACTGAATTTAATTGAAATTCTTTGGCGTAGAATCAAGTATCAATGGATACCTTTTGATGCTTATATCTGTTTTCAGAATCTCAAAGAACGCTTGTCGTATGTGTTGTCCAATTTTGGAGGAAAATACGACATTATATTTTAGACACTACTTATCTATCAATAATCAATAAATAATAATGAAAAAAGTAGCTTTAATTACAGGAATTACAGGACAAGATGGCGCTTATCTGGCTGAACTTCTCCTAAAAAAAGGATATATTGTACATGGTTTAAAACGCAGATCATCACTTTTTAACACAGATCGTATAGATCATTTGTATCAAGATCCACATGTCGATGACAGAAATTTAGTATTGCATTACGGAGATATGACTGACTCCATGAATCTGACCAGAATCATTCAGGAAACTCAGCCCGATGAAATTTATAATCTGGCGGCTATGAGTCACGTAAAAGTAAGTTTCGACACACCCGAATATACTGCAAATGCTGATGGTATTGGCACTTTGAGAATCCTGGAAGCGGTTCGGTTGCTTAATATGACAAAGAAAACCCGTATTTACCAAGCTTCCACTTCCGAATTATATGGTTTGGTTCAGGAAGTTCCACAAAAGGAAACGACTCCATTCTATCCACGTTCGCCTTACGCAGTAGCTAAAATGTACGCTTACTGGATAACAGTAAATTATCGTGAAGCTTATGGTTTGCATGCAAGTAACGGAATACTTTTTAACCATGAATCTCCATTACGTGGCGAAACATTTGTAACCCGTAAAATCACCCGTGCTGCAGCCCGTATTGCGATGGGGATGCAAAGCAAATTATTTCTAGGGAACTTGTCATCTAAACGTGACTGGGGACATGCAAAAGATTACGTTCGTGCCATGTATCTGATTTTACAACAAGATGAACCTAGCGATTATGTAATAGCAACAGGTATAACTACCGAAGTTCGTGAATTTGTACGTATGGCTTTTGGCGAAATTGGTATTATCATTGACTTTAAAGGAGAAGGGATTGAGGAGAAAGGATATATTGGCAGTATTAATGAAGCTCTATTTACAGAACATGTGGGTGCTGAATTTATTGAAGGAATAAAATCCATAAAGGAAGCAATTGTAGAAGTTGATGCCAATTACTTCCGTCCAACAGAAGTTGAATTATTGATTGGTGATGCCACAAAATCACGTACTGTACTAAATTGGATTCCTGAATACGATCTCAAAGCCTTAGTTGAAGACATGATGCGTTCCGATGTAAAACTAATGAAGAAAGAAACTTATTTGAAAGAAGGTGGTTTTAGAATATTAAACTACTTTGAGTAATTATCAGCCCGTTAGTATCATGGATAAAAATGCTAAAATATACATTGCCGGCCATTTAGGAATGGTTGGTTCTGCCATAAAAAGAAATCTGGAAGCTAAAGGATTTACAAATTTTGTAACCCGTTCGCTCGAAGAACTTGATTTATTGAATGAACAGGATGTTGCCCGTTTTTTTGAGACAGAGAAACCTGAATATGTGGTGCTTGCTGCTGCCAAAGTGGGTGGAATTGTTGCAAATAATACCTATCGTGCTCAGTTTATTTATGAAAACCTGATGATTCAAAATCATGTGATTCATCAGAGTTATCTGCATGGAGTGAAAAAGCTCTTATTTCTAGGTTCATCTTGCATTTATCCACGAATGGCTGAACAGCCTATTCGGGAAGATTCATTACTTACCGGCGTTTTAGAGGATACAAATGAACCTTATGCTATAGCAAAAATTGCCGGAATCAAAATGTGCGAAGCGTATCATGCACAATACGGTTGCAATTTTATTTCGATTATGCCAACCAATCTTTACGGACAAAATGACAATTATGATTTGGAAAAATCGCATGTATTACCGGCATTGATTCGGAAAATGTATTTGGGAAAGTGTTTGATTGAAAATGACTGGACAAAATTACGGACCGACCTGAATAAACGCCCGATTGAAGGCGTAAATGGCTCTTTCAGCGATGATGTAATTCTTCAGGTTTTAGGCAAATACGGAATTTCAAGTCAAAACGAAGAGGTTTCTATCACTTTATGGGGAACAGGTTCACCCATGCGTGAGTTTCTGCATGTAGACGATATGGCCGATTCGAGCGTTTACCTTTTACTGAATTACGATGCTCCCGACACACTACCATCGCAAGTAAATGCGGGCTGGGGTCAGGATCAAACGATTAAAGAATTATCTGAAATTGTTCGAAAAACAGTTGATTACAACGGAAAAATAATCTGGGATAGCGGCAAACCTGATGGAACTCCACGTAAACTGTTAGATGTCTCAAGATTAAACAATTTGGGTTGGAAACCTACTATTACTCTGGAAGAAGGAATCAGGCGGGTAGTAAATACTTATATCAATTAAACAAAATGAGGAACAAAATAAATTGTTCCCCATTTTGTTTCTTTAAAACCTTCCTTTCCAAAGCATTCGTAACCATTCACCCAATTTAGTTTCGGAAGGATTATTTTGGACTTTCCAGATAGTTTCTTTCAATATTTCGTCGGGTAGAAATTGTTGGTCAATAAAATGATTCGGAAAATCGTGCGAATATTTATAATTCTTTCCATAATTCAGTTCCTTCATCAACTTGGTGGGAGAATTGCGCAAATGTAGTGGTACAGGCAGATTTCCGGTACGTTCAACCAGAGCCAACGCGTCATCAATTGCGAGGTAAGCAGAATTACTTTTGGGTGATGAAGCCAGATAAATAGTCGTCTCGGACAAAATTATTCGTCCTTCAGGCCACCCAATTTTCTGTAAGGCATCAAAACAAGCATTGGCCAATAAAAGTGCATTTGGATTAGCTAAGCCAATATCTTCGGCAGCCGAAATAACTAACCGACGGGCAATAAACTTAGGGTCTTCCCCACCCGCTACCATACGCGCCAGCCAATAAACAGCAGCATCGGGATCACTTCCACGAATAGATTTAATAAAGGCCGAAATAATATCGTAATGCATTTCGCCATCCTTGTCGTATGCCATTGGATTTTGTTGCAGCCTCTCGGTCACAATTTCATTTGTGAAATGAACAGGTCCATTAGAATCAGCAGCGACAACGAGTTCCAATATGTTCAGCAATTTACGGGCGTCACCTCCTGAAAATCGCAATAATGATTCAGTCTCGTCTAAGATGATTTCCCGATGCTTTAATTCTGAGTCGGTAGCAATAGCTCGATGTGCCAGTTCCAATAAATCAACATTTTCAAGCGGCTTAAGCACATACACCTGACAACGCGAAAGCAAGGGCGTAATTACTTCAAAAGATGGATTTTCAGTGGTTGCTCCAATCAGCGTAACTGTTCCATTTTCAACGGCACCCAACAATGAATCCTGCTGCGATTTGCTGAAACGATGAATTTCATCGATAAACAAAATAGGATTGCCACCCTGCGTAAAGATTCGGTTGGATTTTGCTTTTTCAATCACTTCACGGACGTCTTTAACGCCCGAACTAACCGCACTAAGTGTATAAAAAGGTCGATCGAGTTTGTTGGCAATAATTTTAGCCAATGTGGTTTTCCCTACACCGGGAGGTCCCCAAAGAATAAACGAAGCTATTCGCCCGGATTCAATCATCTGGCGGAGGATGGCTTTTTCGCCTACCAGATGTTTTTGTCCGATATAATCATCAAGGGTTTGTGGACGAAGTCGTTCGGCTAAAGGTGGCATGGAATTGTTTTTTAGGATGACAAATGTAGAAAAAATGTGTCAATAACTAAGCTATCCTCCATTAAATTAGGAAGAATATCGTTTATTTCAGGACTTCTACCAGTCGATGAATATGTTCCGGTGTTGTTCCACAGCATCCACCTATTATATTGGCGCCAGCTTTAACAAGTTGTGGAGCAAAAGCTGCCATCATATCAGGCGATTCAGGAAAAACAGTACATATTCCCTGTAATACCGGCAATCCCGCATTGGCATGTATAAGTACGGGAATATCTTTGTCGACCGAGCGGATTTCTTCCGTTATCTTAATCATTCCTTCAATGCCATTACTGCAATTAGCTCCAATTATATGTGCACCGGATGCTTTCAGTGAAACTGTCATCTCTGATGGAGAAACACCCATCATGGTACGATATTCACCAGTTGTCAAATGGTCGAAAGTCATGGTACAAATCACTTCACATGGTGTATTTTCGCGAGCGGCACGCACTGCTATTTCTGCTTCATCAATAGCAGTCATGGTTTCAATCACTAATGCATCAGCACCTCCATCGTATAGTGCTACGGCCTGTTCTTTGAAGGAATCGTAAAGTTCCTGTTCTGTCACATCTCCCATCATCAATATCTTTCCAGTTGGTCCGATTGAACCCAACACATACTTATCATCGCCTGCAGCTTGACGTGAAATTTCGGCTGCCTTACGATTAATTTCATACACTCGGTTGGCTAGTCCGAATCCTCGAAGTTTAAAGCTGTTTCCCCCAAAACTGTTAGTTTCAATGGTATCAGCACCTGCATCGATATAACCCTGAGCAATATCCAAAACAGATTCGGGATGATTAATATTCCACAATTCGGGACATTCGCCCGATTGCAACCCTTTTGCCTGCAAAAAAGTGCCCCAGGCACCATCAGAAACTAATGTTTTACCATCTGAAATAAGTTGTGTGAGTGTTGGTTTCATCTAAATTATTTTTTTGATTTATAAATCAAAGACGCATAACTATTAATTTTTGTAATCTTTTCATGATAAAAAAATCCCCGTTTCGGATGATACTGAAACGAGGATATTATGTGAAAGAATTAATTTATTTTGTTACTTCAGGTTCTACTGTTTTTGCGGCAACCTTAGTTTTTGCGGCAATCTTTTCAGCTGCACCCTTTGGGTTGTACTTTGTTGGTTTCTTCTTCCTACGTACATAAGTTCCAGGCAAAATAACATCCAATAAGTGCTTACCCAGTAAACCAAGTTTAACTGCAAAAGCTAAGGAAATCAGACCAAGTACAACTGTGTACCAATAATATACGTTTGCAGTAAAAATAATTAACTGAATCAGCGAAGTAGTCAAAATCAACATACTATATATGATTTTCGACTTTAACATCGGAGTTCTTAGCGTTTTGAAACGGGTTATACCGTCAACAATTCCGGAAACTGTAGATGCAACTAATGAAAAAGGCAAAGCCCAAACAGAAAAGTTAATAACTGAGTGTACAATTACTTCCTGAAAATTTGGAAAAATATAATGGAACACAATTAACATGGGTGCCAATGCCACAAAAGTTTGCGAAAGATGTATTGCAATTGGGTGAATATCTAATCCAAGCAAGAATAAACGATTTGCTGAAACACGTTCACGATATGGTTCGAAAACAGTGTGAGGCAATCCACAAGCAGGACAAACTCCTTCGCCCAAATCACTTGCTTTCATGACATATCCACAGGGCCGGCATCTTACTAATTCTTCATCTATCATTTTAGGAAATATTTATTTTTTTGATTGAGACCACAAAGATAAAAATTTATAAATAACTAACCAAATAACAACGACTATTCATTATTGTTTTGATAAAAGCGACAGTATTCTGTTAACCCACACTCTTCACATTTTGGTTTACGAGCCTGGCAAATATATCTTCCATGTAAAATCAACCAATGGTGTGCTTTGGGAATTAATTCTTCTGGAATATATTTGACTAACTGAAGCTCAGTTTCTAAAGGATTTTTTGAACTGGTCGTAAGCCCTAATCGCTCTGAAACTCTGAAAACATGAGTATCAACAGCCATTGCAGGCTTATTGAAAACAACCGAAGCGATAACATTCGCCGTTTTACGACCCACACCGGGTAAAGTCTGAAGTTTTTCAATATCATCCGGCACAATGCCTCCAAAATCGGATACCAGCTTTTGAGCCATTCCAACCAAATGCCTGGCTTTATTATTCGGATATGAAATAGAGCGGATATACTCAAAAATAACCTTGGAATTCGAAGAAGCCATTACTTCAGGAGTTGGAAAATCGGCAAGTAGTCCAGGTGTAATCATATTTACCCGCTTATCGGTGCATTGTGCCGAAAGAATTACAGCCACCAATAATCCAAAAGGATCATCATAATGAAGTTCAGTCTCGGCAACAGGTACATTTTCGGAAAACCAGGCAATAATATGTTCGAAGCGATCTTTTATTTTCATTTGATAGGTTTCGTGTTTTTTCTGCAAATTTATATCAAAAGATGTAATTCGGGCGTTCCTTTTTATTATTTTTGCAAATTAAA
>JBAWXD010000172.1:0-8314 GCA_037144275.1 Paludibacter sp.
TTAGGTGATGGTGGTGGTTGGGGTGGTCAAGGTGCCACTTCTTCAGATAGGAGTAATTGGTATGGAGTACCTACTGGAACCGGTATTGCAAATGGATATGATAAAGACGGAAATATAATTAACAATTTTAGAAATGTAGATGGGACTTACAATTATTCTGCAATTTATGATTTAAACAAACCAAGTATTTCAAATCCAAATGGTTCGAAAATGGTAATGTCAACCGCTATTAACAAACACGTTTGGGTAGGTGCATTATCAACTTACACCACCAAGCTGACTCAGGATATTGATTTCTATGGCGGTGTGGATTTACGATATTACAAAGGAACACATACGAATGTAATTACAGATTTATATGGTGGTAAATTCTTTGTAGATGTTACTTCAATACCAACATCAACTAAACAATTAGGAATTGGTGATGTGGTTTATCGGGATTATGATGGTTTCATTGCAAGTCAGGGACTTTTTGGTCAGGCTGAATATAATAAAGACAAATTGAGCTCTTTTATTTCTGCTTCAGTTTCAAATACTGCCAATTGGCGTTACGATCGTTACTATTATGACGCAGCAAATGCATTATCAAAAACCATTAATTTTACTGGGTATTCTGTTAAAGGTGGTGCAAATTATAATATTGATAAACAACAAAATGTATTTGCAAATATTGGAGTTATTTCACGTGCTCCGTTCTTTTCAGGAGGTGTATTTCTTCAAGCCCAGACTAGCAATGCTTTAAATCCAGATGGAATAAACGAAAAAGCTTTTTCGGCTGAACTTGGCTACGGCTTCAAATCAAAGTATTTTTCTGCAAATTTGAATATTTACCGCACTAACTGGATTGACAAAACCATGGTAGTAACAGCTACAAGTCGCTCATCTCAAGCACCGTTAGTGGCAAATCTACAAGGTGTTGATGCTCTTCATCAGGGTATTGAGCTTGATTTTGTATCAAAACCGATTAAGGATTTAGAAATTACAGGAATGGCTTCGATAGGTGATTGGAGATGGCAAAATAATGCAAATGGATACCTTTACGACCTACAGGGGCAGGCTGTCGATGCAAATGGAAATCCTGTTGTGCTTATGAGTGCAGATCATGCAATAGTAAATGTTAATCTTCAGGGAATTCATGTTGGCAACTCAGCTCAAACAACTGCTGCAATAGGGGCAAATTATCAAATTTTGAAAGGATTCCGCATTGGATTAGATGCTAATTATTTCGGAAGAAATTATTCTAGCTTTAAAATTAATCAAAATATCGGAAATAATGATTTCCAACAACCATGGATGATTCCCGATGCAGTAACTGTTGATTTTTCAGCAAACTATCGTTTCAAGATTTCGACTTTTGATGCAATATTGACAGGAAATATTTTCAATTTGTTGGATCAAGAATATATAGCCGATGCAGCTGATGGAACTGACCACACTTGGAAAACAGCACAAGTAATGTATGGTTTTGGACGTACCTGGTCAATGAACCTGAAAATTAAATTCTAATTAAGTTATTCAATTTATAAAAAAAATAACAATGAAAAAGATATATTTTATAGTAAGTTTGGCTGTATTAGCTTTATTTACTTCATGCGATTATAATGGAATGAATTTCCCTAGTTACGATCAGACTTCAAAACCTACAAATGTAGTAAATTACACTTACACATTAACAGATGCTGACTATATTACAATAGCAACTTCAATTAAGAAACCTTTAACAGATTCAATTTCATTATTGAAAACCCTATTGACTGCAGCCAAGAAATACAAAAGTGCTGATTCAATATCAATACAAACGAATATTGACCGATTGAATACCAAACTAACAACAGATTCAACTTATATAAAAGCTACTTATATTGCTAATAATAAGTTATTTAATTCTAACTTACTTGCTAAAGATTATATACCCTATTTTTTAAATTCAAATTATCCCTATACCAACTTAGGTTCAACATTTATGGCAACATATAGCAATGTTGATAATGGTGATACTTTAGCAATAGCTGCTGCTAATAGATACACCTTATCGGATGCTGATTATCTTTCAATGGGTACTGGAGTTAATCAACCAGGCCAATATAAAAATTTATCATCTGTTATGTCTGTAATGACCTATTTAAATCAATTCCTAAAAATTAAATGCTCTTTTGCTCAAACTAACGATTTAAAGGTGGTTAGTTACAAGTTTTATGATTCCAACAAAACAACAAAACAACAATACCGTATATTGAAATTCGATGGTCAAAACTGGGTTGGTGTTAGTGGTCAATATCTTAATAATGGAATCAAATGGGTATTTGATCCAACTTTAAATGTAGTCATGAAAAAAGGTCTAAATCCAACCGATGATTATATGATGATGGTAAATTATGTGAAAGATCATCAAGCAATTACTACACCTTCTTTACTTGGGTATTATAATGGAACAACTCTAGAATGGGAAAACTATTATGGTTTTCATGGCTATTATGGTGAAATAACTTTAAAACCAACAGATAGAATTAACGATCCAGATTATGCAAAACTTACTACAGCAGCAGAGAAAGATGCATATTTAACCCAACGGACACAAGAAGGTTTGGCCGTATATTTGAGTTTAAAATTTCCGGATGCTCAACCTCAGGTAGGTGGTATCGATTTATATTGTTATGTAACAGTCACACTTTACGATGGAGCTAATGCAAACTATAAATATAAGTATCAACGACTCGACAACAATAATTTGAAATGGAAATATATTGATCGTGTAAAACTATAGGGATTAATCTTAATAAATTTAGACAGCTTTCGGATTTTCCGTTAGCTGTTTTTTTATATAGCATTTTGTTCTATTTTTACACACTGTAAATTCAATGTAACATCTAATGAAATTTTTAGGCTATTATACACTTTCAATTGTACTTTTTATAGTATCATGCTCTGACATTGAAAAACCATCATACTCAGGTACTAAAAGAACATTTGAATCATCGTATGAGTCGTTTGACGATTTCAAAAGGTTTTATATTGTTCCCTCGGGAGATTATGATAGCAATCAGGGATTGAGCACCGAGCAGGTGAAAGATGGCAATTATGCCCACAAAGCATGGATTGTGAAAGCCCGTGCCGAAAATAATGATGGTTTAATTTACTTGCCTCACCGGGCTTATCCTACCATTCAACTTCAGAAAACAACCGATGGAATTTTCCGTACTCCTTGCTTAGTCAGTTTGTGGGTTTATCTGGATATTAATTTGATTGACAGATCCAAAGGTTCAATTGACGATTGGTTTAGTTTTTTGACCTTATCGCCCGACCAAAGTGATTCTTGGAACAGAACAGTGGTTGTAAATATTACACCGGATGGCTATTTGAAACTGGTTCACGTTCCCAATCAGGGTCAACAAATTCGAATTTATCAAGCCGATTCAATCAATGATCCAACTAAATCACTTCAATTTAAGCTAAAAACCTGGACAAGGCTTGATGTGTATATTGATTTCGATGCGAAAAATGGCTATGCAAAAGTTTGGCAAAATGAAAAACTGGTTTCACAAGCTCTTGTTAGTGGTGGAAACGGTGGTTTGGCTCAGATTCATTGTGGTTTATATGCTTCAGCGGCAATACCTTCAGGAGTGATTTACAATGATAATCTGATAATTAGAGAAGTTGAAAATGAAGAGGAAGTTCTAGTACTTATAAACTCTTCATTTCAATAAGAATAATGGCTGTTCAGAAGTCCCAAACAGCCATTATCTCGATTTGTTAATAGAATTTATTTCTGTAAATCCTTGATTTGTTTCGCAATTATGGCATATTCCGAATCCATTTGCAAACGATAATAAAGTTGTTTCAAAGGAAGCATAAATTCTACTTCTTTTGGTTTCAATTCAATTGCTTTTTTGTACAAAGGAATAGCTTGTTTAAACACTTCGTCTATTTTAGCTTCTTCTTTTTTATACGCATTTGTGTCCTTTATTTTATTAGCATCCAACGACAACTTAACAGCTTTGTTATAATATGATCGCCCTAATTCTGCATACATATCAGCGTTAGCTGGTTCAAGTTCAATAGCTTTATTAATAGCTTTTGAAGCATCTTCAAAGTTTTCAAGTGTCAAATACAACTGCCCTTTTACAAAGTGATACTGAGCAAAACCGGGTTCACGTTCAATAGCTGTATTTAGATAACCAATGGCATCCTGAATTTTATTGGAATGTATGTAGAAATTTATCAAATTCTGCAAGAACCAGGGTTGATTTGGCAATTTATCAATCGCTTCTTTGATCGTTGCAACATAGTTAGCTGAATCCTTTGCTGACAGATATTCATTTGCAAGATTTTGATATACCGAAGTTAGTTGATATTTTTTAGATTTCAGACTCTGGAAATAATTAACCGCTTTCTCATGCATTTTTGCATTCGATGCTGCAACTCCAGTGTAAAATGTAATCATATCATACGTAGAATCCATCTTAATTTCGTTGTTCATAATAGGATTCTTTGGTATAGCTAAAAATGCTTCGAAAGCTCTTAATGCTTCAACATAGTTTTCTTTAGCATACTGAAATGCACCATAACCAATTAAATTGGGTTGAATCTGATAGTAATCTTTAAAAAAAGTCTTAATATCTTTGGCAAATTTTGGTTTCACTTTCCCTTTTGCATCAGGAACCATATCCAGTTTAATGGTCTGCATAAAATAATCATATGATTCCATCATGGCTTTACCTTTTGACAAAGTGTCAAATTTCTGATTCAATATTGCTTTTTTGTATTCAATTTCACTTTGTTTGTTACCAATAAGTCCGGCAACATACCATGTTTCAGCAAGATCTTTCGTAGTGGAATCTTTCAAAGCTAGTTTAATAGCTTCGCGTGCACCGGCAAAATCCGGTTTGTCTTCATTTAACGCTTTGTCTCTTGCTTTACGAACGTTGGCTTTCTGAGCAAAAGTAACTGTTAAGCTTGTTGCCAAAAACAGGAATAAAATGATTTTCTTCATTACAATAATTATTTTTTTATTAATATTTTCGAATGAGCCTGCCATCAGACTCATTCGATTTTGTTTATTTATTCTTCTGTATCTTCTTGTTTTTCAGGATTATTTTTAGTTTCAGCTTCCTGAACATCGTCTGATATTACTTCTGCCGAAATTTCATCAACTACTTCCAATTCTTCCTCAATCTCTTCTACTTCAGGTTCTGAAAGTACTTTACAAACCGAAGCGATTTCGTCGTTACGTTTTTCAAGATTAATTAAGCGAACACCTTGCGTTGCTCGTCCCATAACCCGAACGTCAGCGACTTTCAAGCGAATAGTGATCCCTGATTTATTGATAATCATCAGGTCATTTTCATCCGTTACACTCTTGATAGAAACCAATTTGCCTGTTTTGTCTGTGATGTTCATGGTTTTGACACCTTTACCACCACGATTGGTTACACGATATACTGCAACAGGTTCGCCATTTTCAAGCACTAACTCACCATTTTCGTCTACCTCGTCCAATAAGGTACGTTTACCGTAACCTTGTTGAGAAACAACCATGATGCTTTCCTTTTCCTCCTTGTTTACGCAAATCATTCCAACAACTTCGTCCTGACCATCTTCATCGAGAGTCATACCACGCACACCGGTTGCTGTTCTGCCCATTACACGAACTTTCGATTCATGAAAACGGATGGCACGACCATTTCTGTTTGCCATCAATACTTCAGCATTTCCGTCGGTCAGACGTACCTGGATCACCTGGTCATCTTCACGAATTGTAATTGCATTCACACCATTCAAACGTGGACGGGAATAAGCTTCCAGCGAAGTTTTCTTAATCACTCCATTTTTTGTTCCGAAAATCAAGTAATGGGAATTAATATATTCACTATCGGTCAGACCTTTAACACGGATAAATGCATTTACCTTATCGTCGCCATCAATGTTGAGCATATTCTGAATTGCTCTTCCTTTCGATATTTTGGTACCTTCAGGAATATCATACACTTTCAACCAGTAACATTTACCTTTCGAAGTAAAGAACAACATAGTATTGTGCATCGAAGCCGGATATATATATTCGATAAAGTCCTCGTCACGGGAGCTACCACCCTTCGACCCTACTCCACCACGATTCTGTGCCCGGAATTCGGTCAATGCAGTACGTTTAATATATCCAAGGTGCGAAATGGTGATAATCATTTCATCATCCGAATAGAAATCTTCCGGATTGAATTCTTCAGAAGAATATACAATCTGAGTGCGACGGCCATCTCCGTATTTTGCCTTCACTTCGAGCAACTCATCTTTAATGATTTGCATACGAAGTTCCACTTTTTCAAGAATTTCTTTCAAGCCGGCAATCAATTTCAACACTTCATCATATTCAGCACGAAGTTTATCTTGTTCCATGCCTGTAAGCTGACGCAAACGCATTTCAACAATGGCACGCGATTGAATTTCAGACAAACCAAAACGTTCCATCAAACGGGTACGGGCTTCATCTGGAGTTTTTGAATCACGAATAATCTTGATTGCTTCATCCAGATTATCCAGAATAATCATATAACCTTCCAGCAAATGAGCACGTTTTTCAGCTTCACCCAATTCATATTGAGTACGGCGAATAACCACTTCATGACGGTGTTCAACGAAATAATGAATCAGATCTTTCAGATTCAACATACGTGGACGACCTTTAACCAAAGCAATATTATTTACACTGAATGATGTTTGAAGTGCTGTATATTTGAACAATTTATTCAAAACCACATTCGAATTGGCATCACGTTTAATATCGATAACGATGCGCATACCTTCACGGTCAGACTCATCGTTGATATGTGCAATGCCTTCAACCTTTTTATCTTCAACCAAAGCCACTACAGCCTTGATGAGTTCCACTTTATTTACCTGATAAGGGATTTCATTGACAATGATTTTTTCGCGCCCCTGATTGTCTGTTTCAATTTCTACTTTCGAACGAACAACTATACGACCACGACCGGTTTCAAAAGCATCTTTTACGCCAGCATATCCATAAATAATACCGCCGGTTGGAAAATCTGGTGCTTTGATATATTGCATCAATTCGGGAATCTCAATTTCAGTATTTTCAATATAAGCAATGATGGCATTTACTGCCTCCGTTAAATTGTGAGGTGCCATATTGGTTGCCATACCTACTGCAATACCCGATGAACCATTTACCAATAGATTTGGTATACGGCTGGGTAAAACGGTTGGTTCTTTCATAGTATCATCAAAATTCAATTGAAAATCAACCGTATCTTTATTGATATCTACGAGCATATCTTCAGATAGTTTGCGCAAACGGGCTTCGGTATAACGCATGGCAGCAGGGCTGTCACCATCAATCGAACCAAAGTTTCCCTGACCATCAACCAAAGGATAGCGCATGGACCAATGCTGAGCCATACGAACTAATGTTCCGTAAATGGACGAATCACCATGTGGGTGATATTTACCCATTACTTCACCCACGATACGGGCAGATTTCTTATAGGGTTTATCGGAATTGTTTCCTAATTCGTTCATTCCAAACAATACCCGGCGGTGAACCGGTTTAAAACCGTCACGAACATCGGGTAATGCACGTGAAACAATCACCGACATGGAATAATCGATGTACGAAGACTTCATTTCTTCGTCAATACTTACCTTAATAATTCTGTCTTGATCAATCATCTAATATTTAATTTTGTAATTATCTAAAAATCGCACTAAAGTACTACATTTTTCTGAATTGGGCAAGCATTTTTCTAAAAAAAAACTCATAACTCTTATTTCGGATTTTATATCAAAAAAAATGATTGTAATAGGTTTTATTACAATCATTTAAAGCTAAAAATTTGACACGTTATTCCAGTATTCCACCCGTTACAAAACAACCTTCAAACAAATTAGTTGGTTCGGGGGGAGTTTCAAAAAATCCAAATACAGAAGAACCTGAGCCTGACATGGAAGCATATACTGCTCCCTTGTTGTATATGTCATTCTTTATTTTTTCGATAGTCGGATAACGGGAGAAAACAGATTTTTCAAAATCGTTTTTAATGGTGTTTTTCCATTCCGAAATGGGTTGTTTTATCAACTCTGAAAGCGAAGTTTCGGGTTTTTTAGGTACAACCATCGAGTAAGCTTCGGGTGTAGCCACATGAATATCTGGTTTTACAAGTAAAAGAAAATATCCTTTCAGTGATAAATCAATGGCAGTGAACACATTACCTATACCAGTTGCGAATACCGGTTTATTTCGAATAAATACAGGACAGTCGGCACCAAGACTGGATGCTAATTTCTCCAGTTTTTTTGG
>JBAWXD010000173.1:0-8207 GCA_037144275.1 Paludibacter sp.
CAATACCGAAGATAGTATCGTTCAGCGATACTTTTCTTCCTGTGTCTTCTCCTTTAATATTTACTATATTCAGTTCCATGTTATTTATTGATGATTACGATTGAACCTTTACATCCTGGAACTGAACCTTTGATTAAAATCAAATTATGTTCCGGAATAACTTTTAAAATTTGCAGGTTTTGCATAGTTACTTTATCTCCACCCATACGGCCACCCATACGCATACCTTTAAATACGCGTGAAGGATACGATGAAGCTCCTAACGAACCTGGTGCACGAAGTCGGTTGTGCTGTCCGTGAGTAGCCTGGCCTACACCGGCAAATCCATGACGTTTTACAACTCCCTGAAATCCTTTACCTTTTGAAGTTCCAACTACGTCGACAAACGTATCAGCTTCAAACATTTCACAGGTGATTGTTTCACCCAATTTGAATTCACTTTCGAATCCTTTGAACTCAACCAAGTGTCTCTGAGGTGCTACTCCGGCTGCTTTGAAAATTCCGGCTTCCGCTTTGTTGGTATGTTTTTCAGTTTTAACCTGAAAACCTACCTGTACAGCTTCGTAACCGTCGGCATCTACAGTTTTAATTTGAGTAACAACACAAGGACCTGCTTCGATAACAGTGCATGGTACATTTTTACCATCGGCACTGAAAACGGAAGTCATTCCGATTTTTTTTCCTAATAATCCTGGCATTTCAATTGTTGTTTAATGACCCTTAACCCCAATTTGGGGGATCGGCCTGTTTTAATTAATGATATTATTTTCTATTCCTTACACCCTTTTAGAGGTTGGGGGTAGTTTTACACTTTGATTTCTACTTCAACTCCACTTGGCAATTCAAGTTTCATTAATGCATCAACAGTTTTGCTGGTTGAGCTGTAAATATCAATTAAGCGTTTGTAAGAACAAAGCTCGAACTGTTCGCGCGATTTTTTATTTACGAAAGTAGCACGGTTTACAGTAAAAATACGTTTGTGTGTTGGCAATGGAATTGGACCACTAACTACTGCACCGGTAGCTTTTACTGTCTTTACGATTTTTTCAGCTGACTTGTCAACCAAATTGTGATCGTAAGATTTTAATTTAATTCTGATTTTTTGACTCATTGTCGTTTTTTTATTTTCTGCCTCCTAACCCCCTAAAGGGAGAATTTGGCAAGCATTTGTTTAATTATTATTTTCTTTATCTTTAATCCAATTAAGAGTCATTCGCTAATTGGACATTTATTAAATGTTCTAACCTCAACTTCCCCCTTTTGGGGGTCAGGGAGCTTTACAGTAATTCTACCTTACCTTTAGCTTCAGCTACAACTACTTTCGCAATTGCATTCGTAACTTCAGCATAGTGATCGAATTCCATTGAAGACGTTGCACGACCCGAAGAAATTGTACGTAAAGCGGTTACATATCCGAATGTTTCAGAAAGTGGCACTTTAGCTTTTACGATTCTTGCTCCTGTACGGCTTGACTCCATACCTTCAACCTGTCCACGACGTTTGTTCAAGTCACCAATCACATCACCCATGCTTTCTTCCGGTGTAACAACCTCCATTTTCATGATTGGTTCCAACAATACCGGTTTTGCTTTTGCACAAGCACTTTTATAAGCGATTGAAGCACAAATTTCGAATGACAATTGATCCGAGTCAACTGCGTGGAATGAACCATCTAATACAGTCACTTTGAGGTTATCCAATGGAAAGCCTGCAAGGACTCCATTTTTCATGGCATTCGCGAAACCTTTTTGGATAGAAGGAATAAATTCTTTTGGAATGTTACCACCTTTTACCATATCAACAAACTGAAGACTTCCACCTTCAAAATCTTTGTCTCTTGGTTCAACTTTTACAATCATATCGGCAAACTTACCACGACCACCCGATTGTTTCTTATACGTTTCACGTAATTGAACCGGCTGAGTAATAGCTTCTTTATACGATACCTGTGGACGACCCTGATTACATTCAACTTTGAACTCACGTTTCAAACGATCGATAATGATTTCAAGGTGAAGTTCACCCATACCACTAATGATAGTCTGACCTGATTGTTCTTCTGTATGAACGGTAAATGTTGGATCTTCTTCAGCTAATTTAGACAAACCAATACCCAATTTATCAAGGTCTTTCTGAGTTTTAGGCTCGATCGAAATACCGATAACTGGCAAAGGGAAGTCCATTGATTCAAGCGTAATTTGATGATTTTCATCACATAAAGTATCGCCTGTACGAATATCTTTAAATCCTACACCTGCACCAATATCACCTGCTGAAATCATCTCAACCGGATTTTGTTTATTAGAGTGCATTTGGAAGATGCGTGAAATGCGTTCTTTCTTTTCGGAGCGTGTGTTATATACATACGAACCTGCAGGAAGTTGACCTGAATAAACCCGGAAGAAACACAAACGACCAACATAAGGATCGGTTGCAATTTTAAATGCCAGGGCACATAAAGGTTCTTTAGCATCAGGATGACGGATAACTTGTTTCTCAGGATCACGTGGATCAAAACCTATAGTTTCCGGAGTATCCAATGGGCTTGGTAAATAGGCACAAACGGCATCCAGCATAGTCTGTACTCCTTTATTCTTGAATGCTGAACCACAGATAATAGGATTAATTTCCATGGAAAGTGTGGCTTTACGGATAGCAACCTGAATTTCTTCGACAGTAATAGTAGAAGGATCATCAAAGTATTTTTCCATCAACACATCATCATATTCAGCAACGATTTCGAGCATTTTATCTCTCCATTCTTCGGCTTCTTCCAATAAATCAGCTGGAATTTCTTCCACATCATATTGAGCACCCATCGATTCATCGTGCCATAGAATGGCTTTCATTTTTACTAAATCGATAACGCCTTTGAATTTTTCTTCAGCACCAATTGGAATTTGAATAGGACAAGGTTTTGCACCTAGAACTACTTGAATTTGACGAACCACTTCGAAAAAATCAGCACCTGAACGGTCCATTTTATTAATAAATCCAATACGAGGAACACTGTATTTGTCGGCCTGACGCCATACTGTTTCTGATTGAGGCTCAACACCACCAACAGCACAGAATGTAGCAACAGCACCATCCAAAATACGCAATGAACGCTCTACCTCTACGGTAAAATCAACGTGTCCCGGAGTGTCAATCAGGTTTATTTTATATTTTTCGTCGAGATAGTCCCACGAAGTAGTTGTAGCAGCCGAAGTAATGGTAATTCCACGCTCCTGCTCCTGTTCCATCCAGTCCATAGTCGCAGCACCATCATGCACTTCACCGATTTTGTGAGTCAAACCGGTATAGAACAGAATACGCTCGGAAGTTGTTGTCTTCCCAGCGTCGATATGCGCCATGATACCGATGTTTCTATTATAACTTAAATCTCCTTTAGCCATTTTTTACTTTAAATTTCTTTATACCTTAATTATAGCTTTCAATTAAAATCTGAAGTGTGCAAATGCACGGTTAGCTTCAGCCATACGATGCATATCTTCCTTGCGTTTGAATGCTCCGCCCTGGTTATTGAAGGCATCAACGATTTCGGCAGCCAATTTATCGGCCATCGAGCGTCCTCCGCGTTTGCGAGAGTATAATATAAGATTTTTCATTGAAATGGATTCCTTGCGATCAGCACGGATTTCTGTTGGAACCTGGAATGTAGCACCACCCACGCGACGTGATTTTACTTCAACTAATGGAGTGATATTTTCAAGAGCTTTTTTCCAAACTTCTAGTGGGGATTTTTCTTCGTTCGGCAACTTGTTTTTCACAGTTTCGAGCGATGAATAAAAAATGTCGAAGGCAGTAGATTTTTTGCCATCATACATCAAGTGGTTAACAAATTTTGTTACCATTGATTCATTGAAAACCGGATCAGGTAATACGACCCTCTTTTTTGGTTTCGATTTTCTCATTTTTCTTAAAAATTTCCGTTTTTGTTTTTTTGGTTGCTTTTAGTCTTACTTCAACAACTCCTCCGAGTCATTTACTCAACCTTTCATCTGCTACCTTAAAACGCAAACAAGTGTTTAAACTTGATTTTGTTAGTTTTTTTGAAAGGGAATTCGGATTCAGATTTTTAAATCTTCAAATCCTTAGATTCTACTTATTTCTTTTTGCCTTTTGCTGGTGCACCTTTTGCGGCTACTGCTCCTGCTTTTGGACGTTTTGCTCCATATTTCGAACGACGTTGTGTGCGGCCATTAACGCCGGCTGTATCGAGTGTTCCACGAACCACGTGATAACGTACCCCCGGAAGGTCTTTTACACGACCACCACGTACCATTACGATAGAGTGTTCTTGTAAATTGTGTCCTTCGCCCGGAATGTATGCATTCACTTCTTTCTGGTTAGTCAAACGTACACGAGCTACTTTACGCATTGCCGAGTTCGGTTTTTTTGGAGTTGTAGTGTACACACGAACACACACACCGCGACGCTGTGGACAAGAATCCAATGCTGGCGATTTGCTTTTGTCAATGAGTTCTGCTCTTCCTTTTCTAACTAATTGCTGAATTGTAGGCATTTTACTTTGTTTTTATATCTTTAACTGCTTTATTTTTATCCCTTTGGTTTTTCTCCAAAATGGGTTGCAAAGATAGACATAATATTTTAATTGACAATACAGCTACCGCAAATATTTTTAAAACTTTCTAAAATCGGCTCGCACAGGGCAATTCAGAATGCTGAATGTCTAAGGATGAACTATATATCAGCGGTATGACCCAATTTATAGTTGACAGATGATGGCAGGCAAATGGAGGTTGGAGTTCCGACTCCGGAGAATGGACAAAAGACACTGTAAAGTTTACAGTTAACTACTTATTAATAATCACTAATGCCGCCCTGAAGGACAAAACACAAACAACCCAGTTTAACGTCCGGGGGATAAACAATAATAAACCTACTGCAAACTTCTGAACGACGGGGAGTGTTGTTTTAAACCCGAATTTTCATATCCAGACAATCGTTTATAAAACTTATAAGCCAAAAGTTAATCAACCTGAATCAATACAACACATACTCATCAATACATACTATCTTCTCCCAATGCAGGTTTTTTCCATTGATTGAGAGTTCTATATCTGCTTCTGATATATATTTTTTCCCGTGCGGATTGTTGGATAGTTTATTCAACAGGTAAAATGGCTTTTTAAACTTAAACTTTTCGGGGTCGATAAAACTACCGGATGCAGCCGTGAGCTTATGTCGAATCAAAACTTTGAGTGCAACACCACCCTGTGTTGCTTCAAGTTGGTAAACATTTTCATCGTTACTTTCTTCTTTACCTTCAGGCAAACCACTTATTCTGTTGTACTCTACTTGATCAAAGCAATATTTTTCGCCTCCGATTACCAAAAAACAACGTGCAACCTGAGTGCCTCTCTTCATTCGTAAGCAGCTGTAAGTGATTAAAAACTCTGGCGTCATCATCCTGCCCCAAAACATTTTATTAATGGGTATCTTAAATGGAAGAATATCACATGTTACATAATCGACGTATGAAGTACAACTGTTGGCTGTCAGTCGGATTAAATTAATCTCCATTGAGCCGGTTGCTTTCATATAATAAGGAACAAAAAACCACCGTATCGATTTACTTTTTTCCGACACAATAAAAGTATGGCGCGAAAAAGAATCAGCATAATTGTCCAGGCTTATGTTCATCTTCAAATCAGGAAAATTCGCCTTTATATTTAATGTCTGATTTTCGGGCTGTATGCTGAGTTGCTTTCCCTGTATTGTCAGTGTATCCCAGTCATCATTTGCAGCTTTAGATCTGATTATCTTCGATTTGGCAATAATTCCTGTGTCATTATTGTAATAGTTCAAAGTAAGATTCTTTACTTTAAACAATACAAAATCAATCTCTACAACAATAAAGTAGATATAGGTGGTTTCATCGATATTCAGGTCGAAAAACCATTTTCTCATGCAATAACTCATACTATGTTGATTTAAAAGAATGAATAAAACGTTTTATTTCAAGGAAAAAAGATATGTTTGTTCTGACGCATACGCAAAATATAAATCAGCAATGCTACTGATAAAAAAATCAGTCCGTAAAGTACCGAATAAACTATGGACTGTGTGACTCTTTCGCCGGAGAATGCCGACACCACAGACACCTGCGAAGGATAGAAAGCGGGTAATGACCGTATAAAAATTTTATGAGGTGCTGCGGCATAGAACACAGGATTCTGTAGCCAGCTTACATCCAGATTAGCAATGAGAGTAATAAAAAGTACTCCTTCCAGTTCTCCCTTTAAAACCGAACCAATCAATACACCATAACTGCCATACACAAACCCTATCAGCATATAGCCCAGAGTAACCTCTGCTATGCGTTGAGGACTGAAATAGAAAAGTGTAATTACTGAAATATAAACGGAAACAATCAGGATAAGCACCATCATAAGAATGAATTTCGACAAAAGGATTTCGGACGGTTTAAATCCGCATATAACAAGTCGCTTGTGTTCAGGCCTGTGACTCTGAATAAGCACCATGGAGGTGAACGATGACAGTAAACCTGTGACTGTAAGAGATATATATAACAATGCAACCTGTTTTTGGGAAACATCAACAACCACACCGGTTAAGCTGGCAAGCTTCAGCGAAAAAAACATATTGGTAGTGGTATAGTCGGTTATAATGAAAAACACAGCCGGAACAACCAGGATTAATACCGGAAAAATTCGCTTTCTCAACAGCGATTTGGCTGTTGATTCGATGCTTTTCAAAAGGTAAATCATTCGCATATCAAGCAGCCGTTTTTAATACTATACAGTTTGTCAATCAGGGTTTGATCATACACAAAATGCGAAACAATAAGAATACTTTTTCCTGTTTCTTTCTTTCTCTCAGCATAACTCCAGAAACGCTGATAAGTATCCCTGTCCAATGAGGCATAAGGTTCATCCAGAATCATTAAGTCGGGATTATGCAACAATGCCAGTACAAAATTTAGTTTCTGCCTTGTTCCACCACTTAATATTCCCGCTCTTTTATTCAAGGATTCGGTAAGTCTGAACTCCTCCAACAATGCGGCTGTTGTTGTTTTATCAAAGTAGTCCTGAAACTGCGCACTGTAAGCTGTTTCAAACAACGATAAATTTTCCTGCACTGTTAGCGCAGGGAATACCAGGGGTTCCTGCGGACAGAATCCAAAATTTCGGGTAATACCTATCGTTCCGCTATCGGGCTTCAACCAACCTGTAATTATATTGAGTAGGGTAGTTTTTCCTGTACCGTTTTCACCGGTAATGGCAACAACAGTTCCTGCCTCTTGAGCAAATGTAATCTGATTCAGCACGTGATTAGTACGAAACGATTTGCTTACATTATTTACTTCGAGCAATGCCATAATTGTTTAGAAAAATGATGGTAGCTTATCAACCACTTCTTGTTTGTCAATTGGTTCGTGATAAGGACCTTTGCAGCGCAAATCGGCATGTTTATACGTTCCAAACCATAGGTCGTTGCGGGCTTTACAGCCACCGCCACATACGCTTTTGTAAGAGCACTCCTGACAATCGTCGGGAGTAACTTTAAAATCACTCAATCCGGTATTCTTATACCTGTCCCGGTAAATCACCCATATATCGTTTTGTTTGATATTTCCCAAAGGCAGGTTATCAATAAACGGACAAGGCTGAACAGAACCATCAACTTTGACAGTCAGCACATAATTTCCACCCGAACAGGCATTTCCCGTCAGCATAAAGAAATTCCGGATATACTCCATGTGATCTTCATTTTTATCGTACAGCACCCAATGTTTTATATCGTGCCAGGTATCGTTGTCAATACAAAGGTTATCGCCCTTACAATGAGGAATATACTGATAAAATAATGCGTGAACCTTCAGCGTCTCTACTACAAAATCATATATCTGCTTGTAGTCCAGGTAATTATCGGCATGAATAGCACTAAAGGTGAAGGTATTTACTCCCGCATCGCGCAGATTTTTTATACCGGTTACGGTTTTTTCCCACGAACCGGGAACACCTGTAAATTCATCATGGTTCCCGGGAGTATCAGACACCAGCGTAACGATAATCGCATCCAGACCGGCTTTCTTCAAACCCTTTGCCATCTGAGGAGTTACCAGTGTTCCGTTGGTATAAAGCGATATAAAAGGAACATGGCATTTTGCTTTGGCATATTCAATTATCTGCAAAATATCTTCCCTCATAAAAGGC
>JBAWXD010000174.1:0-8191 GCA_037144275.1 Paludibacter sp.
CATTCACAAAGTATTCATCCATTGTATTCTTCCATTCGGGATGAATTATGGATAACCACCCATTGACAGACTTATCGTGAGTTGATTCTATTCCAAAAATCTCATCCAACATTTCGGAACTTTCCCATGTCCCGCTGTTGAAATCAAGAACATATGATCCTAATTTCGCAATTGTCTGTGTATGAAGAAGAAATAATTCTTTCTCTTTTAATTTATCGCTGTTTGTTTTTTGAGTTGTTATATCATCAAAACTGATAACTATCTGGCTAATTTCATTTTTTGAATTAAAAATAGGAAATCCGTTGACATTTGCCCAAACAATATTTTTCGTTTCATGTCGGTATATTCCAACAATCTGGTCCTTTATGGGCTCCTTTGTCCGATTAACTGTATTTACGGGGTATTCATTAAATGCTAGGGGAGTTTCATCTTCGGAAATAAACTTCCATTCGTGATCAATCGCTTTTAATCCATGCAATTGTTCGTTGCTTAAGCCTAAAATGACAGAAGCCTGAGGATTATTGAGAATAATTGATGTATCGGCAGCATGAACTACTACTCCGGTGTTAAGGTTATTTATCAAGCCTCGGTATTTTAATTCACTAAGTCTGATAGCCTCCTCTGCTTCATGTTTCTCGGTCACATCTGACAAAACAAGTACTACTCCGCAAATATCTTTGTCTTTATTCCGAATTGGAGCTGCACTATCCGAAACATATAATTTCTGTCCTGATTTTGATAATAAAATAGAATGATTAGCCAAGCCAATTATCTTACCCGTTCGAATCACTTTTTCAACGGGATTCTCAATCGGCTCATTCGTTTTTGTACTTATCAGACTGAACACTTCTTTCAAGGGTTTTCCGAGAGCATCGACCAAATCCCAACCCGACATTGCCTCTGCAATCGGATTCATAGTCAATATGTTAGCTTCTGTGTCGGTTGTAATTACCGCATCCCCAATGGAATTGAATGTTTTTGTAAGCGCTTCTTCACTTTTAAAAAGTAATTCGTTAATATGTTCCTGTTCCTCGATATCTTTTTTCAATTGATAATTTCTGTACGCTTTTTCAGAAACTTCATTGGTGAAAAGCGCTAATAATTTAGCAATATCCTGAAATTTTTCGATTGACATTAGAGGTACTTGATTTAATGCTTCAAGGTAATTCTCTTTGTCTATTGAAATCTCGTCGCTATATTTCATAATTTTTGGAATATCAACTCCAAAAGTTCTGATTTGACCAATAATCCAACTTGCTACCTGTTTACCATTTATGCTAATTCCTACGCTGGCATCCCACAAACCGGAGCTCAAGCACTGTTTAATCACAATTCCTGTGGGATTTTCATTCGCAATATATGCATCAGATTTTATACAGTTAGCTAATCCTTTTTCAGTACTCCTGACCAACTGACATAAAGTGCAATAATTACTGGCACCAGTTATAGCTGTTCCGTCGGGTTGAATGATTATTGATGCTACTCCGGTTGCATTACTAAACAAGTCCTGTAATCGTTGAATTTCGTCAATATTGAATATGTCAGTAAACCGAACATCAACATCTTGCGGTTCAGTTATGGAATAAGGAATGTAATCTTCACTTTTCATTTTTTGAGAATTTATATCTGATTTAATTTTTATCTTTAAAAAAGAAAATCAAAATATCTTTATTTCACAGATAAACAGGCAGTTAGTTGCTTATTGTTCTCGAATTCTGATTGAATCTGAAATTGTCTGTTGAATTTGTGTTCAAATGTAGTCATAATTATTAAAGTATTGATAATTAGATATATGTAGCATTTCATGTAGGGGATATAAAATAATTACGACAGGGTTTGAAATAATTTAATTCCGGCTAAAAAATCAGTTACATAGTCTACAAAAAATAGAGTAAGTTGAGCTTCTATTTATTCGATTATAAAGTAAGTTTAGTTATTCCAGCTGAAAAAGTCGCTCCGGTTCTCCTTTGAATATTGTAGTATATTATGCCACAGACTTTTGAATAAAAATCTCGCAAACCCTGCTCTGTGCTATTAATTTCAGGATTTATTTTTAGCATAAGTATTCAATAAATATAATATATTTATGTTTTATTAACTTTGGGGATAAAAAAACCATCATTGAATGATTTATTCAATGATGGATAGAGTAATGGGATGAAGTTCGCTGGATTATAGCTGTTGTGAATTTGGGAGATATGGAATAATTACCTTTATAAGAGTACCTGAATTGGGTGCACTCAAGATGTCTAATTTTCCTTTGAGCAAGACAACTCTTTCTTTCATTCCCATCAATCCGTATGAATCTCTTTTCTTCGGGTCTTTCATATCGAAACCGACACCATTATCCGATATTTCGAGTGTAAGATAATTATCCAGTTGATTCAGTATGATATTTACTTCTGTGGCTCTTGAATACTTAGCCGTATTATTAAGTGCTTCCTGTACAATCCGATACAGTGCAACTGACTGTTGCGTATTCAATTCCAGATTTGCTACATTATTGCTGAAAATACAAACGATTTTAGTTCGTTCCTGGTAACTCATCAAATGTTGAGTTACGGTTTCAACATAGCCCAGTATTTCAAGAACTTCGGGCCTTAGGTCAGTCATAATTCGACGGGCAGATTTGAGCGTATTGTCAACAAGCTTGTTCAGATCTTCAAACTTAGATCTCAGAATTTCAAATTCAGCGGGAAGAATAGTTTTCATCACACTATTTTTAAGCAGACCAATATCAATTTTCATAGCAATCAGAATCTGACCTAAATCATCATGAATCTCGCGTGCCAGAATGCCTCTTTCCTCTTCTCTTACATTTTGAAGATGACCCGCAAAATTGGCTAATTGTCCTTGAGACTCTACTAATGCATTTTCTGATACTTTTCGATCGGTTATGTCAATATTAAATCCTGCGATTCCTATAATTTTACCGTTGTTGTTGATTGGAAAAACTATTTGCTGAAATTGCCGTGGTTCTCCATTTACTATAAACTCATATTCTTCATCCAGTATCTCCTTGTTAAAAACACGGGTGTTAATTCGTTCCCACATTTCAATTGTTTCATTATCAATCCGGGGGTCATCTAGAGTGGAATGACCAATTATTGAACCATAATGATCGGTTAGCTTCTTGTTTTCCAGAATTCCTACACTATTTACGTCTCTTGCCCATATTTCGAAAGGTGAATTATCGATAAATGCACGCAGCAGCGTTTCGCTTTTTTGAAGGGCGTCCTCGGTCAACTTTCGATCGCTAATATCAATCATGCACAACAGAAGTCTTTTAGAACCATCATTATTAATTAAGGCTGTTGATCCAAGTAAAGATACATTTTTGGAAACACCTCCAATATCTAATATGGACTGATATTCCACATTTGTTTGTCCAACTCCGGTAAGAAATGTTTTTTGCATGGCCATTCTTAAGGTACAGGTCCCACATTTTGGACCATAACCACATCCACGTGAATCATCTCTTGAATTAATACAACCAATTACTCCTCCGACTGCACCTCCCCTCATAATTTCCTCCGAAATCCCCGTTAAAGTAGCAAAAGCATTATTTGCAAACTGAATCTGCCTTTCTTCATTTACCACGCACATCATCACGGGTGCACTGTCGTAGATGGTTTGTAACTCAACTCTACTTTGTTCAAGGGCAAACTCAGCTTCTTTTCTGTCGGTTATATCATGTCCGGCCAATTGAATTGCCGGTTGACCTTCATATAGAATTGGCATTACCTTTATTTCCACAAATACTTCAGTTCCATCCAGGCGAATATATTTTTCTTCTACTGATGGAAAAATTGAATTAATCGGAGCCATGGCCACCAGTTTCATTCGTTCGAGCACCAACTGAACATTGTCGGGATGAATAAAATCAACTATTGTTTTACCCAGCATTTCATTTTTATCAGTTGCCTTCATCAACCGTAAAGCCTCATTATTTATGTACACTACTTTCCCATCAACATAAATCGTGATTCCTTCAGGAGAATTATCCATTAAGTTGCGATATTTTGATTCACTTTCAAACAAAGCAATTTCAGAGAATTTTCTTTTATATTCGGAGTCAAATACATCAAGGGCAAATGAGATATTTTTAGCTGTTTCGAACAATAAATTTTGTTCGTCTTTCTGAAAGTAATCTTTTTCAGATGCATACAGTGTGAAAGTTGCGTATGATTTTTTATTTCTTGAGATAGGAGTGGCGAATGATGATTTATATCCTCGTTTTAACGCCCCCTCCCTCCATAGTTTCATCATATCGTCAGTTGCTATATCATTGCAGAATATGACTCTGTCCTCGTGATAAGATAATCCGGTAGGGCCTCTTCCTGTTTCTTTATCCCCGGGTGTAATGTTTAAAGATTCAATATATCCATCGTTAAAACCTGCATGACAAACAGGTTTAAGTTTCTTTTCAATTTCATCATAAACTGAAATCCAACTCATTTTGAATCCGCCATATTGAACTGCAACCTGACAGATGGTTTGAAACAGATTTTCTTGATTTTTTGAACTTATAACTGCCTGATTAATCTGACTCTGAAATGCATATAAACGGGCAGTACGAGCAATTTTTGCTTCTGCATTTTTCTGCTCCGTAATATCAACCACAACTCCTCTAATACCAAT
This sequence comes from Paludibacter sp., assembly GCA_037144275.1. GTDB lineage: Bacteria > Bacteroidota > Bacteroidia > Bacteroidales > Paludibacteraceae > Paludibacter. The sequence goes on from JBAWXD010000174.1 coordinate 4,642, forward strand.
CGGGCAATTATCTTTAATTATTGGACTAATAAAAACTAAAGCCGGAAATTCCGAACCATCTTTCCGAACCATTCTGAATTCTCTGTTCTCTACAGAAATGCCGACCAAGCCTTTTGCAATTCCATTTTTTATTCTTTCATATTCTTCCGGTACATGTACCATCAGCGAATTCTTTCCGATTAATTCATTTATTTCATATCCAAAGAGTGTTTCAGTCTTCTGGTTTACATAGTTAATCGTTCCATCCAAATCAATTTCAAAAACAACCTGAGGAAGCAGATTAGTCATATCACGGAATTTTTCTTCACTTTCAACTAATTTTTCCTCCGCCAGTTTCCTGTCAGTAATATCGTTTACTATTACTTGCCCGGCATGTTTGCCATTAAAAGTTGTAGCTAAAGATGTTACTTCTCCATAAAATACACTACCATCATTTCGAATCAGTTTTTCTTCCAGGGGCGGCACATGACCACCACTTGAGACCTGACTGACACGCCTCAATACAGCATCCATACTGTCGGGATGTACTATCGACAAAATCGTTTTACCTAATAATTGCTCGGCTTTTTCTACTCCGAATAATTTTAATCCGGTGGCGTTAACATAAACAAATTTACCATCCTGATATATGGCAATTCCATTGGGCGAATTTTCGACCAATGACCGATATTTTTCTTCGCTTTGTATTAAGGCTAGTTCATCTTTCTTTCGTTTGCTAATATCGCGTGTAACTCCATGAAAACCTGCCGGTTTCATTTCATTCTCAAAATGAATCGACACATTTACTTCTACCCAAATGAGACTTCCATCCTTACAAATAGCTTCATACTCAAATTTCATTTCTTTGGGTAATTTTCCTTTCAGTTGCATTTCTGCGACGCCTGAACTAACTTCCTGAATTTGACGAATTCCTTCGTCACTCATAATGCTAAACAAATGTTTTCCTATCAGTTCATCAGGCTTGTATCCTTGCATCTGTTCTATAGCAGGGCTGATATAATCGAAACTGAAATTATTATCCAGGTGCCAAATTACATCACTGGTATTTTCGGCCATAAACCGATACTTTTCTTCGCTTTCCCGAAGCGATTGTTCAATTAGAATACGTGATTCAATCTGATTTTGTATGTCCTCGAGTAAATTCAGCGTTGAAACGTTTGCTTGTTTTAATTCCTTTGTTTTATCCTCTACGAGTTTCGAAAGATATTCATTTTGGTTACGCTTATAGTCAACTGCCTGTTTGATTTTTAGCATGGCTCTGATTTGCGCCACCAGTTCGCTTTGGTCAATTGGTTTCGACAAAAATGCTTCGGCTCCGACTTCCAAACCCAATATTCTGCTTTCTTTGTCACCCTGGAGCGCAGTCACAAAAACAACCGGAATATCTGCCAAATTGCTATTCGACTTAAGCTCCCGACACACTTCATACCCATCCATTATAGGCATAATAATATCCAGCAAAATCACATCCGGTAATTCGCTTGCAGTTTTTTCCAGACCTTCCAGGCCACTGGTTGCCAAAAGAACCGAAGCTGTAGGAAATGCTTCGGCAATAAGTGCCTGAATAGTTGTCAGATTATCGAAATTGTCATCGATTGCTAAAATCTTTATTTGCTTGTTTTCCATATCGTTGGAATTTATTTGTTAGCGTGTATCCCGTCTTATCAGGATAAACCCATTTATTCTGTTTTAGTAAAATCCGTCAGAACGCAATTAGCGCTCTGGCGGAAAATCGGGATTATTTCCCATACAATATTTTGTCGATAGTCAAAAAGAATTCTTTTTCATCAATTGGTTTTCCTATATAGCCATCAAAACCATGTGCCAGAATAGTTTCACGATCGCTAGTCATGGCGCTGGCAGTCAGTGCAATGATGGGTATATTTTGCGATTCGGTTGTTTGTCTGATTTTCGTAAATGCCTGAATTCCATCCATTCCCGGAAGCGAAATATCCATTAAAATCAGATGTGGTCTGTTTTTCTTGCTAATCGATATTGCCTCTTCAGCATTAAAAGCCTCCAGTATAGCATATTTATCTGCAATAACAGCCTTTACCGTTAGCATATTATCTATATTATCTTCGACAATCAAAACGGTTGGTTTGCCGGTTATGGTTTGTAGCGGTTTCTGAGCTTGTTCCACCTGCTGTTGCGGCTTTTGAAGCATATTGTCGACAGCTGCGAGCAATTCATTCCGGTTCACATCGCCTTTTTGAATCAACTGATGAATATTGTTTCGTTTCAGATTTTTTAAATCATCCTTTGTAATATGCTTGGCTGTAAGAATTAACACGGGAGTATGTGCTGTTTGTTCAGCATTTCGCAAGGTTTCAAGCACCGTGAATCCATCCATTCCGGGCATCATCAGGTCCAGAATCATGGCGTCAGGAACAGATTGCTCAATAATAGCAAGTGCTTCGGTTCCATTGCGCGCAATTTGAATCCTGTAGCCGGATTGTTGCAAGAAATCCTGCATTTGAATAATGGCCGGATCACTATCATCTACTAATAATATGGTTTTTTCGGAATTTGATTTTCCAGTGATTTGATTTGAGCTTAATTTAAAATTATTTAAGATGAATGGCTCTTCGTGAACGATTATTTCTCCGGCATATTCTATTGGCAAAATAAGTGTAAACGTAGAGCCAATATCAGGTGTGCTTGTAACCAATATGTTGCCTCCCAGTAGATTGGCATATTTTTTGGCTATTGAAAGTCCCAGACCTGTTCCACCATAACGACGGGAAGTACTGGCATCGGCTTGCCTGAATTCCTCAAATATATGATTCAAATTTCCCTGTGAGATTCCGATACCGGTATCAGCAATCGAAATCTCAACGGCCTTTTCTTTTTGAATGACCGATATTTCCACCTGTCCTTTTTCGGTGAATTTTACAGCATTACTGATTAGATTTTGTAAAATGTGACGGCATTTGTGCGCATCACTGCTAATAGAAACCGCCTGACTAATTTCGGATTGAATCAATGTGATGTTTTTTTGTCTGGCTTGAGGCTGAATCATCGAGATCAGCTCGGAAATCAAATCGTCGGTACTGAATTTTGTAATCTCAACTTCTTCACGACCTGCCTCTATGCGTGAAATATCCAGAATATCATTGATTAAGGCCAGTAAATGCTTACCGTTTCGTTCAATCACTTCCAGGTAGCTGTATTCGTTAATCGGAATTATATTCTCCAACCGTCGATTCAAAACCCCCGAAAGGGCAATAACCGAATTGAGTGGAGTGCGAAGCTCGTGGCTCATATTCGACAAAAAATTGGTTTTCAGGCGATTGGCCTCATTCAATTGAATCTTCTGAACTTCAAGTTCACGATTTTGTTCTTTTAATTCTTCCGACAGTACGGTCATTTCGTTTTTTTGTGATTCAAGTTCGGTGTTTTGTGTTTCAAGTTTTTTAAGTAATTGCTGAAGTTTTTGATACGCCAATACGCCTGCAACTCTGGCACTCATAGTCGTGTAAATATTGTCAATCAGCAGTTTTGACTGTGAACTGTAGGAACGAATGCTGGCCAGAGAGATGACAGCAAC
>JBAWXD010000175.1:0-8185 GCA_037144275.1 Paludibacter sp.
ATTGGCTCCCTGACGTGCATTTAGCAGGTTTTGCTCCCGCATTCACTTTGTCGTTCCACGACAGCGAACGCTCCCGCAAACCGCCAAATGCCCATAGCCTCGGTCGTTATGGGCAAGTTTAAAAAAAAAAGACAGACAAAGCAGAGAAGCACCGAGACAATTATGTTCTACATTGCGTGACATTTAGAATGAATCGAGAATAAAAAAGTGGAGTTCAGAACCCACTCAAAAAAACGGGGCATAATTCAAAATGCCAAATTCGTATTTAAAGATAAAATGAAATGAAAAAGACAATGACAATGACAATTTTTGTAGTAATGATGGTTTTGACAATCTCATTAAGCAGCTGTAAAACTTATACAGCATGTGAATGTGTAGAACAGTTTAATTATTTCCGTCAAGATGGTGGATTATTTAATTTAGACCAGAAAAAACTCGTAAAATGCACTGAAGAATACAAAGATGCAAGTGCAAATTATTATCCAGAAGATTTAAATAGTGCTGAAAGAAATGCTCGCAAAGAATGCAATAAGTAATAATTTACTCATTAACAGTTTTGAATACAAATATAATAGCAAAATACTGAACAATTAAAATTTAACGAAAATGAAAGTAGTAAATTGGTTTAATTCCCTAAGCGATAAATCTAAAATAATTTATGTGATAATTGCCATTTCAAGTATAGTTGTATTTGGTAATGTGGTGAAAAGAATAAATAGACCAACACCATGTCAATGTCTTGAATATATGGTATTTAATCCTGATAAATATAGAGAGTGTATTGATATGTATAAAGATGAAGCGATTGATTATAAAAAATCACACAATCCAAATTTTTATTCTGAGAATACAGATGCTATAGTTCAAGCATACTGGATGGAACAATGTAAATAATGGTTTTTTTTATAAATTAAACAATATGTCATGGAAGAATTGTTAAATAATTTAATTGTAGGCGAAGTTCTTTATACAACTCAAAATGAAGTTCAATATTTATTTGTTAATAGAAGTATAGATGGTGGAGTTACATATTCTATTAACAACAGTAGTAAAACATTACCACTTATAACTATTAATGCTGCAATAGAAGCACAAAATAACGGAAATGAAATTAATCGATTTTGGTATCAGAATTTTAATCTTCATGAGAGTAAAACAAGAGGTTGTAATCTTCATGTTTTAAAGGAGTTATTGCAAAGATTGTAATATGACTAAGAAGTATTTACCAATACTAGCTCATTGCGACAACAAACTATCCATTTATTTAAATATAATTATAAATCATATGACAATTGAAGAAGTAAATGAAATAATAGCACCATATATCGAAGAGCCGATAATTAACTTTGAAATTGAAAAACAAATCTTTTCCGAGAATAATGGAAGAGAAAGATTCAATAAAAAAATAAGAGACAAAGTAGATAAGAAGTTTGGAGTATATGTATGGGTTGACACAGCAACTAATGAAATTGTCTATATTGGAATGGCTGGAAAAATAAAAACAGACGGTACACTTGGTGACCACTCAGTTCAAAACAGACTTCTTGCTTCGAGAGGTAAAGATAAAATCACAAATAAGGACATACAGACAAATGACTATGTTCATGACTTTATGATTAACAACAATATTGATACTTTGAATTTCTATATCATGTATTCAAAAATGGACGAGCCACCTGCATTTGTTGAAGCCTTATTACTATACAAATATTACAAGAAAAACAAACGACTACCAAAGCTAAATAACTCATTTTGAATCAATCTAACTAACGAGCAACAAAAAACCAGCCCATAACACACGTCTAAGCGACAATAGCCGAATTCGTGCAATTTGGAGTTGCATCACCCGCATTACCTTCATCGTAGTGCGACAGTGAAGTAGCCCGCAAATCGGCTACTACGCTTAGTCTTAGTCGTTATGGGCAAGCCTAAAAAAAAAGAAAAAAAACGACATGAAACTATTTACGATTGACAATAACGGAAAATTCGTTCAATTTAAAGAACGAGAATTTAAAGTCGAAAACAAAGAAATTGACTTGGAAATTCTTCTCGAAAATAATCCTGAATACTTTTTCGACAACTCGAAAATTTTAGTCATTGGCAGACAAGTTACAACAAACCTTAATACGTTTATTGACTTACTTGGTGTTGACCAATTCGGGAATACAGTTGTGATTGAACTAAAACGAGGAAAAACACCTCGTGAGACTTTAACTCAACTTATTGAATATGCGTCGTTTATTGACAACTTGGATTATGAACAATTAAATGAAATTTACCAGATTTATTCGAGAGAAGATTCAAGCTTAGAAGATTATCACCAAGAGTATTATAAATCCGAGGTTGAAGAGAAGGTTTCTTGGAATAAAAGTTCAAAATTAGTAATAGTTGCTTCGACTATTTCAACTGAAATAAAACAGACAGCAATGTATCTACGAAAAAAGGGAATTGATATTTATTGTCTCGAATTTAAATACTTCATTAACAAAGCGGGCAACAAAATGCTTTCAAGCGACTTTATTGTTGGTGATGAAGAATACATAAAAACTAAAATCGGTTCCTCAGCTCAACTTCCTAAAACAGACAAAGAAAAATTTGTAACGTCACTAGACAAGACAGGAAAATTTATTTTTGAGACATTGCTCAAATTTGCAGAGGAAGAGAAACTAACTTTTCGTTGGGGCTCAAAAGGATTCTCTTTAAACAAGCCGTTTAAAAACAGTTTTGTTGGATTATGTTTTGGTTATCCTCCGAATTCCGTTTACAAACAGAGTATTTACACAGGATTTGAGGAAATTAGGAAAAAAGTAAATAACCCAGAGTCCATTATCGACTATTACGAATCAGAATTAGAGAAGTTTGGCAGCTTTGAACAAGCGAAATCTAACCTGAAATGGGTTTTAAACAAAGAAATCACGACAACAGAAATAAACAAGTATTTGGTTATTCTGAAACAAGTGATTGAAAAGATTGAAAAAGAAGGACTAAAAAACGACTAAAGGCCTAGCCCATAACACACGCCTATGTTCATTGGCTGGCAGACGTGCATTCAGCGGTCTTTGCTCCCGCATTCACTTTGTCGTTCCACGACAGCGAATGCTCCCGCAAACCGCCAATGCCCATAGCCTCGGTCGTTATGCCCCATTCAAAAAAAAACAACAGATTAGCTAAATAATTAAATTTATGAAAAAAGTATTAGTATTTGCAATAGCGTTTTCTTCTTTATTGACTATTAACGCTCAAGATAATTATGGAAATAGTGCAAAAAGTTCGAGTGAATCAAACACCAATGTCAAAACAAAAGATAACAGATTCATTCAAGACAACTTTCCATTTATTCATATTTCAAATTGGACAAAAGGAATGAAATTTATGATTTATCCTGATGATAATCATATAATTGACTTTTTGCTATATCTCCACGAATATAAATCAAAAAGTAGAGTAAGTAAAAGCGAATACGAGAATAAACTGTTTATTGTTGACAACATAGAAGAAAGAATAGTTGACTGTCCAAGAGGAAAATGCACAAGGACTTATGTTGTGTTTGATTGTGATGGAAAGAAATTTGAATATGAATTTATTGGAGACAGACAAGAAATGGCTAATTCAAATTCATTTACCGAAATATCAGATTTAATATATTATGATGATATTGAAAAAGCCAGAGAAATTTTAATCGGCAAAAAGTATTATATTATTTCTTGTACAGATTCCTACATAAATACTCCTGTAATAATCAAAGATATTGAACCTGGAAATACACTTTATCCAATAAAGATTAAGTATGAAACTTTTGATGGCAAAGTCTTAAGTCAATCTGTATCTTTTTCCGGTACAAATCAATCAACAACTCTAGTTTTTAATAGGTTTCAAAATATATTCTCATCAGAGAACCCAATTAAGACTGAAAATACAGAAGTAGACAATACTAAATCACCAAAAGATATTCAAACCCAAACAACTCAAAAAAATGAATATATTGTGGAAGTTAATCAAGATGTCAAATCTACAACAAATAACAATGCATTAACAAAGGAAGAACTATTTGTGTCGGATAATTTTCCATATATACATATGAATAATTGGCATCAAGGAATGAAATTTATGTTTAATTCAGAAAATTACTACGATAATAAAATCACTCCTCCAATCAATATTGAAACTTACAAAAACAAAGTATTCACTATTGACTCAATTGTATCTAAAATTGTAGTTCGTATTGGAATTGGTGAATTTAAAGATAGAATCATTTATTTTAATTGCGATGGAAGAAAATTTGAGTATTCATTTTACGACAATAGAAACAAAGAGTTTCCATATATTGACAACTTTATCTATTTGGACGATATTGACATAGCAAGAAAGTTATTGATTGGTAAACAACTATATATACTTTCTAAAGAATGGACTAATGATGATTCAAACAAAGCTCGAAAATGGGTTCCGGTATCTATAACTGCTATTGGAGTAGGTTCAGACGAAAACCAGCCAGTCAAAATTGTTTTTGAATATAATAAAAAAGAATATTATGTTGAGATTTCCTTATCAAAAACGAACACAGACAAAGACGGCGTTTTTAGTGATGACTATAGTTTTAGCAAATTATTTACATTTACAAACCCTAAATTAAAATATCCGAAGATTCCAACTGACATTTGGAGTTTGATTTGTAACGAGAAAGTCAGAATTGGAATGACAAAACAACAATGTAGATTATCGTGGGGCGAACCAGAAAGTATAAACAAATCATCTGGGTCGTGGGGAGTACACGAACAATGGGTTTATGGTTCTAATTCATATTTGTATTTTCAGAATGGAGTTTTATCATCAATTCAAAATTAAGGAAAAACGAAACGAAGAAAATGAACGAGGGCATAACACACGCCTATGTTCATTGGCTGGCTGACGTGCAATTTGGAGGTTTTGCTCCCGCATTCACTTTGTCGTTTCACGACAGCGAATGCTCCCGCAAACCGCCAAATGCCCATAGCCTCGGTCGTTATGCGGCAGTTTGAGTCGTCCTGAAAAATGTCTACACAAATTAGAGTAGATATGTATCAAAACGATCATTTATTACGTCGCTTTAGCGAGAGTTTCAAACTCAAAATTTTAGCCGAATTAAGCACCGGCAAGTACAGTAAACGAGAATTGTCCCGCCTGTATGGGGTAGCCTCCAGTACCATCAACGACTGGGTGCACAAGTACGACAGAATGGACTTAATGAACACCCGGGTAATTGTGGAAACAAAAGACGAAATCAGCAGACTACGCGAGCTGCAAAAGGAGATTGAGCAACTCAAAAAACTCCTTCTCAAAAAAGACATTGAGCAGCTAATGAACGATTCCTTTATGGAAATTGCAGCCAAGAAACTGGGGTACAAAAGCGTTCAGGAATTCAAAAAAAAAACCGACACCAGTCTTTAATCAGTTGTATTGCAAAGGTTCAGCAATTAGAACTTCCTACAAGCGTGCAGGAAGTTTGTGATTGCTACGATATGAACCGAGATGCTTTTTATAAGTATCGGAAACGCTCTGTAAGACGAAAAACGGTGGAAGAAAAGGTAGTTGCGTTGGTTCAACATGAGCGCAAGCAACAACCCCGAATTGGTTCCAGAAAGCTACATTTTACGTTGCAGAAACAGTTCCAAACAGAGCATATTAAAGTAGGCAGAGACCGACTTTTTGATATCCTGAGGGACAACAAAATGCTTATCCGGCGCAAAAGGGCTTACACCAAAACAACCAATTCGTTTCATCGATTCCACAAGTATAAGAATCTGATTAAAGAACTGGAAATAACAAGACCGAATCAGGTTTGGGTAGCGGACATTACCTATATCCGAACACAGAAAGGATTTTGTTATCTCTCACTCATAACTGACTTATATTCAAGGAGAATTGTGGGGTATCACCTCCACAACACGTTGGAACTGGCGGGCTGCATACGGGCCTTCAAACGAGCCCTGGTAAAAGCCCAGCCAGTTGCCAACGTAATACATCATTCGGATAGAGGTATTCAATACTGTAGTAATCAGTATGTGGAAGAACTAAAAAAGAATGGCTTTCAAATTAGCATGACAGAAGAGAATCATTGCTATGAAAATGCTGTAGCTGAAAGAGTTAATGGCATATTGAAAGACGAATTCTTTCTGGATCAAATCTTCTTTAATATGGAGCATGCTCAAAAAGCAACAAAAAATGCAATAAAGATTTACAATGATAAAAGAATTCATTTATCTTTACAATTCAAAACACCAAATTACGTCTATAGTAATAACTAAAATCATTGTTTAACCTGTAGCCATATTTTAGGACAAGACATTATAGAAAAAAAAAGACGAGGTAAATGAAACGATGGAGAAGCTTATAAAAGTGAAGTGACACCGTTATTCTTAAAACAAATATTGGAATAATAATCATTATCAAATAAAAAATAATCATGAAAAAAATTTTAGCTATTCTCTTATTGTCACTTATTGTTTACTCATTAGAAGCACAAGTCACAAAAACGATTGATGTTCAAACACCAGGAACACTTACGACCTTATTAACTTCAACTGAAAAAACTACAGTTACTGACCTTACAATAACTGGAAATATTGATGCTAGAGACTTTAAATGCCTAAGAGATGAAGTATCATTGCTCAAGAGTTTAAACATAAGTGCAGTAAGTATTAAATCATTCACTGGTAGTGGTGGGACATACTACTATACAACATACCCTGAAAATGAGCTACCTATTTGGTCGTTTTATTCAAATATTGTTTCAATGAAAAGTAAAACGACATTGAATACAATCGTTCTGCCTGAAAATCTCACCTCTATTGGAAGTTCTGCATTTTCAGGATGTACAGGATTAACCTCTATAATAATACCTAATTCAGTAACTTCTATTCAATTTGGAGCATTCTTAGATTGTACAAAATTGGCAAACCTTACAATCGGGAATTCACTTGTCTCAATTGGAGGTGCTGCATTCAGAAATTGTCCGCAGATTACAAATTTAGTACTTCCAAGTTCACTCAGAGCAATCAATGACGCTGCATTTTACGGATGTAGTGGTATCACTTCTGATATTATCATTGGAAATTCTGTTGACACATTAGGAAGTAGTTCTTTTTATCAATGTAGTAAATTGAAAAGCGTAACAATTGGTAATAATTTAAAGAAAATTGGAGCTAGTGCGTTTTCAAATTGCATTGGAATTACTAATGTAATTATTTCGAATTCAGTTACAAGTATTGAAAGCTCCGCTTTTCAAAGTTGTTCCAAATTGACAAGTATAACAATACCAAATTCAGTAACTTCGATAGGTTCATATGCTTTTGCAAGTTGTACTTCAATGACAAGTGCAATAATTGGAGACGGAGTAAAAACAATTGGAGATTGGGCTTTTTATCATTGTATTGCCATTTCTAATTTATCAATTAGTAATTCTCTTTCAACAATAGGAATGAGTGTATTTCGTGAATGCTGGGGCTTGACAAGTTTGTCATTTCCTAAGTCAGTTACTTCATTGGGGTCTTATTCATTTTACGATTGTCGAAATCTCACAGAAATTCTAATTCCAAATTCGATTATTAGTATCGGTAGTACTGCATTCTACAATTGTGTTAAAGTAACTAAACTGACAATCCCTAGTTCTGTCACTTCAATTGGAAGTGAAGCATTTGGCGCAACTGGTTTAACTTCTATTTACGCATATCCAACTACACCAATAAATATAAGTTCTGCATATGGTGTATTTTCCGAATCAATTAAACCCACTTGCATTTTATATGTCCCAACTGGAACTAAAAGTGCATATCAAACAGCTCTTATTTGGAGGGAATTTAATAATATCGTTGAAATGACTACTGATGTACCAAAATTGATTAATGAAAATATAAACATATTTCCGAATCCAGTTTCAGACAGCTTCAATGTTAGTGGATTAGATGGACTTAGCAGTGTTATTCTTACAGACATTAATGGCAAAATCATTTTATCCAAGAAAATATCTTCAAGCGATTTAATCTCTACTAGTGCACTTCCAAAAGGCTTATATGTTGTAAAACTCTTCACAAGAGATGGAAATGCAATTCGAAAGATTGTAAAAGAATAAATATATTGGATCTCATTTTCATTATTAGATTAGATTTTCAAATAACTTACTTTTAAATGTATAATTTATGATATGTAT
>JBAWXD010000176.1:0-7987 GCA_037144275.1 Paludibacter sp.
GTAAAATTATCGCTAATCAAATCTATTCGGGTTGAAACATTCGATGTCTGAAACGTTGATTCTACAGAACGTTTTGATCTTTGTAATGCAGTATCTGTTTTAAGTGCAGTAATGTATGGAATTGATATTGATCCAGCAGCTCCTATTGACTTAACAATAAATCCCTGCATAGATGGAATTTGTGCTGGCACAGAATTCTTGCCGGCTGTATTCTTTGATGAGGCCATGTGTTGACCTCTTTTTAAACCCGGAGAATTTTGCCCTGAATTATCCACCCATTCTTTATATGTTCCTGTAGTATATTGATATACTGCTTGCTCCGTATTAGCTCCGAAGTTTATCGTTGAAATATCTATGGCTGCCGTGTAAGGATTTCCAAGTACACTCTGACCCGGGAAAGCTGCACTAGAAGTATATGGTAAGGTCATATTAAAATCAGAATGATACAATTGACCACTAAATGTGTAAGTTGCTGGATTTTGCTGAACTAATTCATACCCTAAGCCTGCATAGAGTGTTGAGCCTGAATTTTGATATAATGTTGTACCATCATTTTTCTGAACCCATACATTATAATATCCGGTGACAGATTCTTCCCATTTTCTGACATAACATTGATTAAAATTAAATGTATTGCCTGCAGTCGTTTGAGCAATAGGAATACCAAAGAACTGCCATCTGTAACGGTTATTGACTTCATTTGTCAAATCCCAGGAAGCAGGTGAATACATCTCAACAGAACCATTAATTGTACCTGTTACCCAGGTAAGTGTTCCTCCGGGAAGTGTTGAGCTGGTCTTTACAAGAACAGATGATGTACTTCCATTATTTGTAAAAGCACCTGCAATATTAAGTGATTTAGATGCATCAATCGTAATTTTAGGGTTTATTCCATTATGAGTTGACTTTACTGTAAGATTATTACTTTCAGCAGCAGAAGTTACTTCACAATTTCCATCGATATAAACCAAAACTGCCGTATGAAGATTGGCTGTAGGAATAGTATCATGATCCCATCTAACCGCTGTGTTCCATGTTTCCATTGAAGAAACTCCGGCACTGTTTGTGAAAGTAGTTGTAGGCCATGGAGTGAAGGTTTTAGGATTATTTGCTCCGCCTAGATTAGTCAAATAATCTTGTGAACCGACTGTTCCATCATACTCGTATGCCTGAACGGTGTATTGAGTTCCGGGATAGAGATGTGTCAGATAAACAGTGGTGTCTGCCCCGTTATAGATACAATAATAAGCTGAGTTTGACAACTGTGTTCCTTTTGTATTCCAATTTGCTGAAGCTGTATATGTCGTTCCGTAAACCGGATCGGAAATTGCTCCACCTGTTTCGGACATAAAAACAGCACGTGAAGCTCGACTTCCGTTTTTCCATTTTAATTTGGCAGCTGTAAACGAAGGTGTAGCAAGAATATTGTAAGTTTGAACTTCTTGCTTAACTGTTATATTTAACTGCGAAGTACTTGTTAAATTTGTCGGGTCAACAACCTGATAATTGACAGAAACATTGCCATAAAAACTTGGATTTGGAGTATATACAAATCCCCCATTACTTGGGTCCCAATCAAGTGTACCTTGATCAGGAGTAGGAATTGTAAGGCCAATAAATGACAACTGACTCAAAGTATTGTCAGCATCAGTAACTTTAGAGGTCGCAACTGATTTAGCTAATTGAGTAGTATTTCCAGTTGTGAAATTATATACTGCTGCCACTGGAGGTGCACAAGCCGGTGAACTTACATTCCCATTATTACTTGCCGTGCAACCATTTGCATCAGTGACCGAAACTGAATAATTTCCCGTTCCCAAACCGGTAATATTATTTGTTGTGAGTCCACCAGTCCACAAATAGGTGTATGGTTCTACACCGCCTGTTACAACTGCATAAGCCGCTCCATCATTATTCGGACAAGATTTATCATAAGTTGTAACACTTACATTCAATGATGATGCACTTCCAACAGTAACAGGTAATGCACTTGAACAGCCATTGTGATCAGTAACTGTAATTGAATAATTACCTGCACTTAATGAAGAGATATTCTGTGTTGAATGAGTGTAACCGTTTGGACCAGTCCAGGCATAAGTTAATGGTGTAGCTGTACCATTTTCTACTGTCAATGTAATTGAACCCGTTGCACCACCACAACCAGAAGCATTTTTGGAAGTAGCATAAAGAATAATTTCAGTGCTTGGTTCAGTAATTATGGCACTATTTGAAGTTGTACATCCATTGGCATCTGTAATAGTTACGCTATAGTTACCGGCTACTAAATCGGATAAAGATTGACTCGTTGCTCCGTTTGACCACGCATACGAATAAGATGCAGTACCACCGCTTGGTGTTAATGTTATACTACCGTTATTCCCCCCTTTGCAACTTACATTACTGTGTGAAATGGAAGAACTAAGGCTTGATGAAGGTTGACTAATCGTAATTGTTGAAGAATTTACTATACAACCGTTTGTATCTGTTACTTCTACACTATAATTCCCGGCAGTAAGACCACTGATATTTTGTGTGGTTGCACTATTGGTCCACAAGAAAGTATAGGGTAATTGACCACCACTTACCGACAAGCTAATACTTCCGGTATTGTCACCTCTACATAAAATATTGTTATGTGTGCTTGAAAGTGATAAAGCCGTAGTTTGGGTTATTGTGAAGCTTTTTGAAGAACTACAACCATTAGCATCGGTTACAGTAGCAGAATAGGTGCCGGCAGCAAGATTTGTCCTGTTTTGTGAATTATTGGTTCCTGCCACATCGGTCCAATCGTAATTGTAACTTCCTGTTCCACCGCTTACCGAAAGTGTAATTGCTCCTGTGGACGAACCGTTACATAAAACGTTTGTGACTGAACCATTAATAACAATGGCGGTTGGGTTAATTACTATTGTACTTGCACCCACTGTGGCACCATTATGATCAGTTACTGTTACTGAATAGAATCCAGCTGCTACACTATTTAAGTTTTGAGTCGTAGCACTATTTGACCATAAATAAGTGTATGGCGAAGTGCCACCACTAACAGACAGTGTTAAAGCTCCGGTTGAACTGTTATTACATGTTGCAGCTGTAGGTGTTGCTGAAGCTGTAAGTTGAGTAGCTGTTGTTATGGTAAATGAAGCGGTAGTGCTACAACCATTTGTATCAGTAATTAAAACACTATATGTTCCGGCTACTAATCCGGTTAAATCCTTTGTTACAGCTCCGTTCGACCAGGCATAGGTATAAGGTAAAGTTCCTCCCAGACTACTTGGAAGCGTTATACTGCCGTTACTATTTCCATAAATAGTTATATTACTTTGCGAACTACCGGTTGTTGACAAGGCTGCTGAAGGCTGGGAAACTACCAATCCGCTTAATGAAGAAGAACAACCTTTTGAATCGGAAACTGTAACACTATATGAACCCGCAGCCAGGCCTTCGATATTTGGTGTTGCATGAGTGTAACTGTTTGGACCTGTCCAGGCATAAGTATACGGTGATGTTCCACCGATTACAGCAAGCGTAATTTGTCCATTTGAATCACCATAGCATTTTGCATTCGTGATAGTTGGTGTTATTGAGATAGCTGCCGAAGGTTGTGTTATGCTGTACGATTTAGCCAAAGTACAACTTCCTGAACCGGCATGGTCTGTTATTGTAACGTTATAGGTTCCGGCCGGACGACTTGAAATATCCTTGGTTGTAGCTGTAAAGCTATTCGGACCAGTCCATGCGTAAGTATAAGTTGGAGTTCCTCCCGATACGGTTTGAACAACAGATCCGGATGAACTTCCGTAGCAATTGATATTTGTAACAACTCCATCTGCCTGAATGGCAGCAGGTTCAGTAATGGTTGTACTTGCTGTTGTTGAGCATCCTAGTGCATCGTCACTCAAAGTTACTGTATATGTTCCGGCTAGCAGGGAAGAAATTGTATTAGTTGTTGAAGATGTTGTGAGGGTAGAAGATGTAAATCCGTTTGGACCTGTCCATTCGTACGAGTATGTAGATGTTCCTCCGGAAGCTGTTATCGAGATAGCTCCTGTTGTTCCATTTTTGCAGGTTTCGTTAGTCACTGTTGTAAATGCTACCTCAGGACCCGTAGTTAAACCGACATTAAATGATTGCGTTGTTGAACAACCTGTTGAATTTGTAACAACCACAGTAAAGGTACCATTTAATAATCCGGATATATTTTGGGAAGTTGATGTGAATCCATTTGGACCTGTCCATGCAAATGTAAAACCTGAGCCACCACTAATTGAAGATAATGTGATTGAACCAGTAGAACTGGAACAATCTGCATTTTTAACTGTCGCATTACTCATTGCTGGAGCTGAATTTATTGTTACAAGGACGCTGGTTGTATCCGAACATCCCTTTTCATTTGTTACCCTTACATAATATCTTCCGGCTACCGGCGATAATACAACCGGATTTGCACTTTGACTGGCAAAACTACTTGGACCAGTCCAGGAATATGTAGTTCCACCAAAAGCGTAAAGATTTAATGCACTACCACTACAAACCGGTTCAGCATAAGCTGTAATAGTAGGTTTTTCAACATACACATCAATAAATGATGTTGAACTTGAGCCACAACCATTGCTCGAAACCACACTTACCTGATAAGAACCAATAGTAACTGCTGTCCAGTTAATCGTTATTGCAGGAGTTCCCTGGCCAGAAACAATGGTTGCTCCCGTAGGTACTGTCCATGTATAGCTGGTATTTTTAGGATCGGGAGTTACAGATAAAACTGAAGCTGCATCGGATTTACAAACCGAAATACCAGTGCAATTGCTTGCAGCAGTTAATGTAAAGACACTCGAAGTTGCCGAACATCCGTTTGCATCAGTAACTGTAATCTGATACGTACCAGCTTTTAAACCAACACGATTTTGTACGTTGTTTGTACCACTTAAATCAAACCAATCGTATGTGTATGGTGCTGTTCCTGCACTTGCAGTTATCGATATCCCACCATCCGCAGAACAGGATGGTTGAACAATTGATGAACCAATTGTAACTTGCGTCACCGTTAGATTAGTGGACGAAGTTGTTCCACCGCCGGGTGAAGGAGAGTAAACCGTTATAGCTGGTGTTCCTGCAGTTAATACATCGGAGGATAGAATCACAGCCGAAAGTTCAGTTGAATTGATAAAAGTAGTTGTTCTGGACGAGCCATTAATTTTTACGACTGAATTGGTTGAGAAATTAGTACCATTAACTATCAGGGTAAATCCACTTCCTCCAGCACATTGATAAGTTGGTGATATTCCGCTAAGTGTTGGAGTAGGATTTGAAATATCAAAACTGGTACTATTAACCGAGCTAATCCCGGATGTAGCAGCTTGTAAAGTATATCCTGCACCGGTTTTGTCAATAGATAATCCACTAAATGTTGCCTGAGACGTAAACGTATTCATGGCAACAGAAGTTGTTCCGCTTAATGTACCGCCAGGTCCGGCATTATTCAATATTGTTAATGCAACAGTATGAGGATTAGATGCTAATTCTGAGTTTCCATAACTATCTTTAAAAGTAATAACCGGTTGAGATGACCAAACCGCATTATACAAACCACCATTGGGTTCTATACTAAACGACATTGAAATGTTTGCAGGAATAGCGTTAATCGATAATCGATCACTGCCGGTAGAAGTAATAGTTCCATCGGTCACACTTATAATAGCACTTTCAGCCTTGTATAATGTCAAGACACCATTGTTACCTGCCGAAACCGTAGCAACGCCATTTGTAAAGGTAATAGTTGTAGAATTTCCAAAAGAAACATTAGTACCGGTTTTATCTTTTATAGTTGCTGCATTTACAGGGCTAATCGATGAGTTTGCACCCGAAAACGTAAGTACTTTATCACCTGTATAACTTGAATTGGTTACACCTGCCGAGTTTGTTTGAGTAATAGTAATGTTTTGAGTAGTACCGGCTGTTTGAGTAGCAGTTCCGGTAATAATAAATCGTGGCAGATTTGAAGCATTCAAAATCCCGGTTGTGCTAGATCCAAAATAAGTGGCGGTTTTATTTGTTGCTGAAGAACTACTACCACCCCAGGAACCACCAATTTGAGCCGATGCACCAAAATAAAGATCTTTAGTTGTGGATGTTGTTCCATTTGCCAAAAGTGCTACAGCTGACGAATTTATAGTCAAAGCATTGGTAATGGTTAAGGCATTAGGGATCGTTTTATTTGCTGATGTTCCTGAGAATATTAAATTATAGAATGTGGGTGATGAAGCTGAAATTGTTTGTGCAGTACCTCCAAACACAACAGTGCTAAGATTTGCTGTAAATAAGCTACCTGTTCCACCCCATGCTGATATTGTAGAAGAGTTTACGTTTAACGTACTCGTTTCGCCATTTAATGAACCTGTAGTCAAAGTTATGTCGCCGCTAAATGTATGTGTTAAGGATGTTCCTATATTAAGCGTACCACCTGAACCATTTATAGTTAGAGCAGCACCACTAACATTTCCCACAAAAGTTGCAGTTCCCGCTGTTTTGGTCATCGAAACTGTATTCGTAGTGCTAAAAGCACTTAAGTTTTGATTTACAGTTCCAGCTATTGTAACTGGTCCGGTAGTTGTAAATGCTCCAATAGTTTGTGTAGAAGTTGTTCCATTAAATGTAAGTCCACCGGCACCACTTGTCAATGTTCCTGCATTAGTAAAATCTCCACCTAAAGTCAATAAATTTGCTCCGGGAGTTAAAATGGCACCTGATGTGATATTTAATGGAATTCCAGAATTTAACGTTTTAGCCCCATTCAGTGTAATAGCTCCTGTTCCTTTAATTATTACTCCGCCAGCACAAGTATTTGCTGTAAAAGTTGAAGGCCATTCGGTTGAAACTGTTCGGGCTGAACTACCGGCATTGTACTGGAGTGTTGCTGAAGCTCCATAAGCTATACTGCCGGTGAATGTATTAGCATTCGTTCCGTTTTCAATAGATAAAACTCCAGTAACTGTAGTTGTACCAGTTGGGAATGTTTTTGTTCCTGTACCTGAAAGGGTTAAATTGTAGTAAGTTGTAGCGACAAGGCTTTGTGCTGCTCCCGTAAGATTTATTGTACCTAAATTTGGAGTAAATGTACCCGCATTTGAAAATGTACCACCAATTTTCAGAATACTCGATCCACCATTAAGCACACCTGCTGTTTTTGAATAGTTTCCTGAAAATGTATGAGTTAATCCGGTACCAAGATTTAATGTTCCTGCACCTGTTTCTGAAACTGAAGCTCCTGTAACATTTCCTTGAAAAGTAACAGAACCTGCAGATCTTGAAAAAGTAATTGCACCTGTTGTAGTGAAGCCCGATGCAGTACTTGCTGCAGTGCTTGATCCTACAAATCGTACTTGTGTTCCCGCTAAGTTTAATGTTCCATTATTTATTAAACTTCCAGCAATATACAGTCTTCCTGATCCTGAATAAGTTATGGTACCACTATTAGTAAAATCTGCAGTCGTTGTTGTTGCTTGAGTAAGTCTGCCTGTTGTAAGAGTAATAGTTCCTGCATTGTTAATAGCACCATTCACTGCAATCTGTGTAGTAGTACATGTTAATGTCGCACCTAAATTTACTGTCAATGAACCCATTGTTGTAGCCGGGCTGGTTACACTTCCGGCTCCGGTTGTTGCAATTACAATGGCATCGGTAGTAGCCGGTACAGCATTTCCTACCCATGTTGCTGGAGTTGTCCATGCACCACCGGTTGCTGTACTAGTTATTGTAGTTGCTTGTAGTGGAGCTACCAATATCATAAACAGGATAATTAATGTCTTAACTTTTGAGGTTATTGAACAATAATTCCAATTATTTAAACCAAATACATTATTTTCAAAATTATAATGACTTTTCATAAGAGTAAATTTTAAAGTTGAACCTTCAGATTATTTGGTAATTGTACCCGGTATTACTGGATTTGGAGAAATATCGGCAATAATAACTGACGGAGTGGCTGTAC
>JBAWXD010000177.1:0-7902 GCA_037144275.1 Paludibacter sp.
ATTTAAGCACCGAACCCTGTACCTTCGAACTGCTCGACCTGAAAGGCTCAATCATGTTGAAAACAACCGTAAATACTTCTCAGAACACTGTGAATCTGAGCCGATACGACAAAGGTTTGTATTTGTATCGGATTTCAGGCAAGGATGGTTTGCTGAAAGCAGGAAAGATAGTGAAGAATTAAACAAACCTCAAAAAACATTACATTATGAAACGGATTATCGGATTACTTAGCCTTATCTTATTATTTTCTATCAGCGTTGGAGCACAGAAGTATGTTCCTTTTCCTACCGAAAATGCACAGTGGAATATATACTATGCATCAAGTATTTATGATGCACCCTGGGTTACAACCAGTTTACAATATTCGCTAATCGGAGACACAATAATTAACGGAATAAATTACCGAAAAATGTGCAGGAATATTGGTACAATTGAGAACCCTATATACAAAGGTGTAGGTGGCTTACGTGAACAAGATAAGAAAATATTTTATAATGGAAATGGTTATAGCCCTTATAATTATCCCACAACAAATACAGAAAGACTACTTTATGATTTTAACAAAAAGGTTGGTGATGTAGTTGCAATAGATCAATGGAGAGGATACCCTATTACTAAAATTGATTCCGTAAAAATAGGTAATGAGTACCGAAAAAGATATAACGATTGTATTATAGAAGGTATAGGTGATGTGGTAGGTGGATTACTTGCAATGATAACTGATATACCTACTTGCAGTATGTGTCATTATGAATGGCATTTTATATGTTTCAGTCAAAACGGCGAAAATATTTTACTGAATCCTGATTATGAAAGTTGCACTTCAATTCGTAGATGGATTGATAGTGATAACCTGAAAACAGGTACTCAATGGTATTATGGGGAAAAAAATTATATTTCTATAGATAAACCCGATTTGTATTTTTATAATTATAATTCGGTCAAATCTGTTGGCGACACTATAATTAATGCTGTTAAGTGTTATAAGATTAATCGTGTAAGAGGTTATCCAATGTGTTATTCGGGAGTAATGTCGATGTATATGTATCAATCAAACGATACAACATATTTTTATAATTCTGTGAAAAACAAATTTTGTCCGTTGTATAACTTTAGAGCAATCAAAGGTGACTCATGGACTGTTGAATTTCCTTTCGGAAATATAGTAACTACTGTGGATAGTTTGACCGCGATATTAACCTCAACTAAAGTATTTATAGTTCAACATGTAACTTATTCATCCAATAATGAAAATACCGATGTATTACATTCAAAAATAATTCAAAACATTGGCGATATCAATAATCTTTTTATGTTCGGCAGGTATTTTTCTCCTTCGTGTGATGAAATGTATGTAGAGCATACCGGTCTCCGTTGCTACGTTCACCCCGATTTTGGGACTTACCATGTGCCGGGAACACTCGATTGTGCCTACGTTACAGAAGTGCCCAGGCAAAACTATAACACGCTTAAAGTGAGCCTGAATTTTTTAGGAATATTGAGTATTGATGGCGATTTAAGCACCGAACCCTGTACCTTCGAACTGCTCGACCTGAAAGGCTCAATCATATTGAAAACAACCGTAAATACTTCTCAGAACACTGTGAATCTGAGCCAATACGACAAAGGTTTGTATTTGTATCGGATTTCAGGTAAGGAAGGTCTGCTGAAAGCCGGAAAAATAGTAAAGAATTAATTAAACTACAAAAAACTATACAAAATGAAAAAGATAATCGGATTATTCAGCCTTGTTTTAGTTGCATTTTGCAACCTTTCTGCCTACAATTACCAAAGTGTTTATTCACACCGTGCGGCTTTGTTTGCAGACAGCAATAAAAACCTGAGAGGAATGCGTATTGACTCTGTGGCTATAGATGGTCAGGATTCTGTATTTTATCCGCTTAAAAACATTCAAAAATTAGATCAATATTGTTATACGCGTTACGGTGCATCCTGGCTTGGACCTAAAATCCTAATTAAACCGGGTTGGAATTATTTCTTTAATAAGGACAATGATACCATAAAAATTAAAACTGATGCAAAATATCATGAAGCATGGATCATGCTTAAAACAAAAGATGTCTTAGAAGAAGCTATTATTACGGGTATTGATACTATGACTGTGTTGGGCGTAATAGATTCTGTAAAAACCATTGATATTACAGGATATGGTAATGATTATGTTTTATCAATAATTTTATTGAGTAAGCATTATGGGATTATCAAAACATGTAATCTCTATAATTTCACTAAATACTTTGACTATATCCAAGGGTCAGACAATTATTTTGAAATATATTCTTTAGTCGGAATTACTAACCCAAAAATAGGAGTTCAGAATCTTACATGGTTTGATGTGTTTGATTTTCAGGTTGGAGACGAATTACATACTTCATTCAAAGAGTATCCTTATCCACCTGCACCTCAGTATTATAGCGAAAATCAAACCATAATAAAATACCTTTCAAGACAAGATTTCACTGATTCAATTATTTATAAAGTTGATAGAACTCAATCAAATCCCTATAAACACGACACTATCATTTCAAAAATATCATTGAATAAAAACTTTGATAAGTTACCTTTTGAGACTAGTTTTGAACCTTCAAGTCCTAATCACAATTCATGTACATTTAAGTATCTAATGAATATATCGGCAGCAATAAGTAAAACAGAACCCCCTGTTTATGATAAGTTTTACAAAAATCAGGATTGTTGGGTTAAATTGCTCGTAGATGGTTGTATGCCGTCGTATACTTATTTAAAAGGGTTGGGTGGACCTTATTTTAAGGATTGTATTGAAAATTCATTAGTTTACTACAAAAAAGGCTCATCTACCTGGGGCGTTCCACTGGTTATTTCCGGAATTAATCAGCCTATAGCCGAATCAAACATTTCCGTATTGCCTAATCCGACCACAGATAAAATCACAATTAGTAATCTGATTGATTATTGTACCTTCGAATTGCTCGACCTGAAAGGTTCTGTGATGCTACGAACTACAATAACATCTTCTGAAAACACACTAAATATATCAAACTTTGACAAAGGCTTGTACCTCTACCGCATTTCTTCCAATGGTACGTTACTGAAAGCCGGAAAGATAGTGAAACAATGATCTTTTTCAGTCTTCCCTGTCGTTGTAAACACGAAGAAATGTGACTCATTTTTTTTATTGGTTCAATATGAAAAAACAGCTTTTACTTCCTGTATTATTGCTCTTTAGCTACCTGCTTCAGGCTCAGGAAAAACAGAATTTCAAAATTGTAAGTTATAATGTTGAGAATTTCTTTGATTGTGTTCACGATTCGTTGACCAACGATACCGAATTTACAGCAACCGGAGCCCGTGGCTGGACTTTTTCCAAATATAAAAAGAAGCAAGCCAACATTGCCAAAGTAATTACGGCCATTGGTGGTTGGGATGCACCGGAACTGGTGGGTTTGTGTGAAGTGGAAAGTCGTAAATGCCTGATTGATTTGACACGCTATTCAGGCTTGAAAAATCTTCGCTACAAGTTTTTGCATCACGAATCGCCCGACCCGCGAGGCATTGACGTGGCTTTGCTCTATCAGCCACAGCAATTTAAACCCATTCACGACGAAGCCATCCCCATTCATTTTCCCAATGCAGCGCACAGTCGCACCCGTGATATTCTGTTTGCTTCGGGCATAATTCCTACCGGCGACACTTTGCATGTATTTGTCTGCCATTTCCCATCACGGTTGGAAGGAGAACTGGAATCGGAAGAAAAGCGGCTGTTTGTGGCTTCGGTGCTTCGTCGGAAAGTGGACAGTATTTTTGCAGCCGCCCCTAAGCCAAAGATAGTTATCATGGGCGATTTCAACGATTTTCCCACCAATAAAAGTATGCTGGAAGTGTTGAAAGCTAAGCCCTTAAATGATTATATTTCAGAGCGGAATTTATATAACCTGGTTTATAAACTTCATTCCGAAGGAAAAGGTTCTAATAAGCATTTGGGCGATTGGGGCGCATTAGATCAGATGATTGTGTCGGGGATTTTGCTCAATCCATCGGCTTCATTTTATACCCGACCAACGGATGCGCACTTTTTCGATGCAGAATTTTTACTCGAAAACGATAAAACCTATCTTGGTAAGCAAGCTTTTCGTACCTTTGTGGGCATGAAATACCAGGAAGGCTTTTCTGACCATTTACCGGTTTATGCCGATTTTTGGTTTAAATAAGCCCCCTAAATCCCCCTTGGGGGACATAAAGACTTATTCTCTGGATTTTTAAAAAAATAACAATGAAAAAGATTGAAGACAATATAACAACAGATGTTAAGTCCCCCAAGGGGGATTTAGGGGGCTTTCACGTTCAACTATTTATTCCCTGCTATATTGACCAATTATATCCCGAGACCGGCTTCAACACCATAAAAGTACTTGAAAAAGCGGGCTGCACGGTGCATTATAATCCGAATCAAACCTGCTGTGGACAGCCGGCTTTCAACAGCGGCTATTGGGATGAAGCCGGAAGTTTGGCAGAGAAATTTCTCTCTGATTTTCAGCCCGATATGCCCATTGTTTCGCCATCGGGTTCATGTTCGAGCTTTGTAATTCATCATTATCATAAACTGTTGAAGGATAAACCCGAATTACTGGCTCGTCATACGCTTATGAAAAGTAAGACTTATGAGCTTTCTGATTTTTTGGTGAATGTATTGAAAGTTGAAAAGCTCGGAGCAAAGTTTCCTCATAAAGTTACGTTTCACGATTCCTGTTCTGCATTGCGTGAATATGGCATCAAAGACGAACCACGTCGGTTATTGGCACAGGTGGAAGGACTTGAACTGATTGAAATGGAAGAATGTGATACCTGCTGCGGATTTGGTGGAACTTTTGCTGTAAAAAACAAGGCTATTTCAACGGCGATGGCTGAGAAAAAAGTGGAAAATGCAGTCGCTACCGGTGCTGAATTTGTTGTAAGTACCGAAGCTTCGTGCCTGATGAATATCAACGGCTATTGTGCTAAACATAATTCATCAGTAAAGGGCATTCATTTGGCGGATATTCTGGCTAGCGGTTTATAATCGCGTCAGTTCTATAGTTACACATTTCCCGGCTTCAGCACCCTGTGCTAAAGGGATTTTCAACTCCGTTTGTTTTGTTACGGCATTATAGCTTGCGTGACTCCCTGAATATTGACCACTGAGTGACAGTTTAAAAACTACCAGCTTTTGAGTTGGGTCAGCGACAGTGAGCCTGATATGAAACGTTTTATCTACTTCAATTTGTAGCAATCCGGGAGTTTTTACACTTATAAAATCGTTTGGCGTGAAGGTATTGATATGGTTCTTTTTGTAAAAGGCAAATTGAAATTCAGAATTATCCTTACGTTTCACTGCTTGAACTGTCGAATTATTTGAGAGAATTTCGATGCTTGGATTTGTTGTGAATGTACTTAATTCCGCCTTTGAAACAGATGGCAAAACCATATATTGATATGAATTACATGTAGTTGCATCCACCCCGTGATTTATCCACAATTTGAAAACACCCTTGCTGATTTGTTCTTTTGAATAGGGATCGGCAATCATAAACCAGTTTCCGGTCTGAACTTTGCAGGAATAACTGACGGGCATAGGTATTGGGAAATAATAGCCTATTGAATCGTGCCAAACTGACTTTAGCTTAGTTGCACTATAAACAGAATCGGACAGCCCGATTTTTGAGGATTCTAACTCATTGGTAGTCTCAACACTTACAGAACCACGCTGTAAACATTGGTTTAGGGTGGTAACAAGCTCTTTTTTTGAATTGGAGTGAATATCAGTTCCCAGGCAAACCAACAAACCATTGAGATAAAACCAGGATTTTTTGGCATGAACCTCGTTGCGGTTTAATTGAAAAGTGGCAATTCCTGAATTTCCAACAGCCAGCCCACCCACAAATGAATCCTTATTCCGGTAATTGTCTTTCGGGTGGTATTGTATTGAATCAATTAATGGAGCGGTTACGCCGGGAATTCTATTCCAGTCCCAAATAGGGAAAATATCATTATATTCATCGCCTCTACGCATAAAAATAGTACAGCCATCGGAGATAAAATGTCCCTTTTTGTTTTCATTGTTGGTAAATTCCGTTCCTTTTACCCTCGGCGAACAGGAACGTACTGAAATATAGTCGGTTGCGCTTCTGAAAACCGATAAATCAGATCGCCAGAAATGTTTTACTCCGGGCATTTCAGGCAAACTTCCGGGTCGCATGTTTCGAAGAATTATTTCTTCATAGAGGTTTTTATGGCTTGGATCAGCCTGACTCATTTGATTCAATGCAACACAGAAACTCAACGCTTTTCCAACTTGCGCTTTTTTGAAAAGCTGTCGGTTACATGCACTTATGTCCATAGATCCATGCCAAACCACCCAATTCTCACCATCAACTGCATAGTTGCGTAAGATATTCAGTTGAGCGTCCGAAAATGCAAGTGCTGTTCCAGCAAAAATAGTAGCATAATATGATAAACTGGAAATATACGCTAGTCCATAGTTCCCAAATTGTTGTTGTGGTCCGTGCTGATGAAAACTGTAGTCGGGCTGAATTCCCTCATTTGTGGTTTGATAAATTTCGGAAGCAATGGTATCGCGGGCGGCTTGTATTAGGTGCTCATCATTTAGTAGAAGTGCTCTTAATAATACATTTCCGGCAAGCCACACTTTATTCTGACCGGTCATATTGAATTGAGAATTATTCAGCACCTTTACAGCTTCAGTTTTCTCGTCCATTGATAATTCATCTTCAAGCAGAATTATCATTATTCCAAAGGTTTTCGGAACACCAATCTGATTGTACCACCAGTTTTTGCAAACAGGTTTTATTCTAAACCAGGCTTTCAATCCCCTATGTAGAAATTTCGAAACTTCCTCGTTTTGATATAATGCGGAATTTGGAGTTAAGTATGCTCTGCAAACATAAAGCAGCCTGGAAACATGGTTTAGCGGATCCCAACTACTTAATGCCGGGTCGTTGTAGTTAATATCATTGAATGAACCATCCGGTTTTTGAGATTTTATAATTCGCTCTAAATCTGCATTTTGCTGATAAGTATTGATATAAAGTTCCCGTAGACTTAAGTCGGTCGTATTCCCTTTATTAGAAATAATGGTTGCCAGATTTTGCATTTCTTCAGTCTGCAGAAATGGATTGAGCGAAATGTCAACTATATGTTTTTTCAAAATCTTAGTCAATTGCTCCCCGGAAAATGAGTAAATTGAGAAGCTCAGAAGAAAAAAGATTAAAATAGATGACTTTTTCATTTTAAAACCAGCTTTCAAAAGAAATGATTTAAAGTTTAGGATGCTTGCAGTTAATTTTTAAAAAATACTTTACACATGTGTAACCAGCAAAGGCGTGTCGGAGTGAAGTACCATTTTATAGGCCAGACTAGGGTTGAACAGTCGGGCAAAAAGATTTCTGCGACGTGTATTGAAGGCCAGTACATTGATTTGATGATCGATCATAAATGTATTCAGGAGCTCGGGAGTATCGCTGGCATTCAAGAGAGCATAATTTGTAAGCAGTTGTGGATAATGATTCGCAAAATAAGATTTTATACCCGAAAGCATGACTTCATCCCAGGCTTCTTTTTTCTCTGAAGCATGAACAAAATAGAGTTCAATTTTAGCTGTTCCAAACAGTGAAATCGCACGGTCAATGGCAATCAGGTCTTTCTGATCAAAATTGGTCAAAAAAGCGATGCGTTTAATATCTTCGGGCGATTGCATCTTCATAAGCACCGGAACTGCGAAAACCGGCGAGATGCAAGATTCCATCACTTCGGCAGTTACACTTCCAATCAGTTCGTTGGTCAGTTTTTTGCCGTGTGTGCCCATCACCACCAATGCCGGTGTATTTTTCTTACAATAATCAAGTATC
>JBAWXD010000178.1:0-7901 GCA_037144275.1 Paludibacter sp.
GTACAATATTTTCATCATCTTTGGTGAGCAAGAGCGGTCATGTAGGTTTCATATTAGTCTATCAGAGTCGGAATTCTAACATCCCTGTCTGCCAACTTCAATTGCTTACTGTAACACCCCTGTTCCTTCCCTCACTATTTCGGGATTGCCTTCGGTAAAATCGACAATGGTTGAATGCATAGAGCCACCGATGCCACCATCAATCACCAAATCAACCTGATTACCATATTTTTCATCAATCAATTCGGGATCGGTAAAATACTCTTCGCTATCCTCTGTGGTAAAAATGGAACTGGTCATAAGTGGATTTCCTAATTCACTTACAATGCTTAGAGCAATTGAGTTATTTGGCATACGGATACCAACAGTATTTTTATTCTTGAAAAGTTTGGGCAATTTACTACTACCATTCAAAATAAAGGTAAATGGACCGGGTAAGTTCTTTTTCATCAACTTAAAAGCCGGATCATCCATTTTGGCATATTCGCTTATCTGGCTCATTTCAGAGCAAATAAATGAAAGGTTTGATTTTCGTAAATCGTGGTTTTTAAGTTTGGCTATAAACTCCACACCGCTAGCATTAAAAATACTGCAACCAAAAGCATATACCGTGTCGGTAGGGAAAATGATAATTCCACCATTTCGCAAAACTTCGGCGATATGACGTATCTGAGTTGGATTGGGATTGTTGTCGTAAAGTTTGAGTAACATATTTTAGCACAAAGACACTTAGAACACAAAGATACACAAATTAAATTTGTGAACCAATAATGAACCAAGTGTCTTTATATATTTTTTTGGCTTCTATGTGTACTTAGTGCCTAAGTGGTTATTTTTCAAAAAGCGTCAATAATAGCTTTGAAATCAGCCACTTTCAATGAAGCACCACCAATCAAACCGCCGTCGATATCGGGTTGAGCAAATAATTCAGGAGCATTTTTAGCGTTACAACTTCCACCATAAAGAATTGAAGTTCCTTCAGCCACTTCTTTGCCAAATTTCTCAGCAATAATTGTACGGATAAATGCCAACGTATCCTGAGCTTGTTCTGTTGAAGCAGTTACACCGGTTCCGATTGCCCAGATTGGTTCATACGCAATCACAATTTTCTTGAAATCGTCAACGCTCAGGTTGAACACAGTTTCGTCCAACTGGTTTTTTACATAGGCATTTTGTTGGTTAGCGTTACGAACATCCAAGGCTTCACCACAGCAATAAATTGGAGTCAAACCGTTTGCCAAAGCCAAAGCAACTTTACTGTTCAAAATTGCACTTGTTTCTCCATAATATTCGCGACGTTCGGAGTGACCAAGAATTACATATTCTGCACCGGTTGATTTTAGCATGGCAGCACTTATTTCACCTGTATATGCACCTGATTCGTGATCCGCACAGTTTTGAGCAGCCACGCCAATCACTTTTGTATCAATAACCGCAGCCACGCTTGCCAAGTGAATAGCAGGTGTTCCTATAACGACATCACATTTTAATTTTGCACCTGCCAATGCTTCGTTCAATTCAATAGCTAAAGCCAACCCTTCCTGCAGGGTTTTGTTCATTTTCCAGTTTCCTGCAACAATGTTTTTTCTCATTTTTGTTATAAATATTTAGTTTGATAATTTTCTGATTATATTCGTAATTATTAAAAATCTCTCCAATTCATCTTTTTCAAAATAGTACCTTTTTGCAACAACACAATACCCGGATTAGCACGAATCATGGTTTTCAAGGTTGTTGGATCTGTTTTCCAAAATGGGTAAGTTACTCCGGTTTTATCTACAAATTTTTGAACTTCTGTGTCAGATGACCCTGTTAATGCATAAAACTTATCTCCATTTTTTAATGCTTTCTGATAGATAAGTTCTGCTTTTTCAGCCCCTTTTTTTGAAGCATCATCCACATCATACATTATAAGTAAATATGTTTTGCCCGGAAACGATAAAACATCTTGTGTAATATCGTCAAACTTCTCATTTACAATACTAAAGTCGTGAATTAAAGGCATAAATCCTTTTTTTAGCAACTTTGATTTTTGATCTACAAAAATCCAGGTTGAATCATTTTTTGGATAATTTTCGAGAGTAAATTCACGCTGTTCACCTTCCCGCTCATAAATAAAGGTCGTCTGATATTGATCTTTTGGAGCATTATCAGGGATTTCCATTGCTTTCGTTATGTTTAGACCAACTTTATAAGGTAAAAAATCCTTCATCGGTAAATGCATGTAACTTGAAACTGACAAGCTAATGCCAATAAGTATGAACAGCAAAGCCGATAAACTTTGAATTTTAGGTGAAAAGTAAGGCTTGAATTTAATTTTATAAATGAGAATTAGGACTAACAAAACAGACAAGACTATATTTTTCCCTAAAGTAGCCCAGTTGCTTATAATCAACGCATCACCGAAACAACCGCAATCTGTAACCGGATTTTTCACAGCAATGTATAAGGTTAATGGAGTCATTACCATCATAAATAGCAACGCAATTATGGATGTTGAATTTAAGTGAATTTTAAGAATCATATTTAACCCGATTAGGAATTCAAGAGCTGAAAGTGCTATTGCAACCGGTAATGCATAATCAGCCAACGACTCAAAAAAACCACCAAATGTTCGAAGATAATCTTCAATTTTATAGCTAAATCCGAGTGGATCGATTGCTTTTACAAATCCTGAAAAAACAAAAACTAATCCAAAAACTAACCGGCTTATTTCCAATGAAACATTTCCGGCAACCTGCAATGATTTATTCATTTTTTATTGAATTAAATAGTTTCAGTTTCCTGCAATTTTATTAAGCCAAAAACGGCATAATTGATCATATCAAAGTAGTTAGCATCCACTCCTTCCGAAGCAAGTGTTTTGCCCAGATTATCTTCAATTTGTTTGGTACGTAAAATTTTAGTAAGAATTAAATCTGTAAATGATTGTATTCTCATCGAACGCCAGGCTTCATCATAGTCGTGATTTTTAGCCATCATCAGATCCTTTGCCTCAGCAAGAAATTTGTCGTATAATTCCATTCCGGTATCAAAATGTAGATCGTCAGTATCTGAAAAACCAAGATCTAATTGAATCAATCCTATAATACCATAATTCACTATTCCGATTAATTCAGAGCGTATTCCTTCATCAACTTTCGAAACACCTTTAATTTCGATACTTCGAATCCGGTTTGCTTTTATAAAAATCTGATCTGTAACTGATTGCTGGCGAAGAATGCGCCAAGAAGCACCATAATCCTTCATTTTTTTAATAAAAAGAGTACGGCATACAGCGGTAACCTGATCGAATTGCTGGTCGGTTTTGCTCATAATTAAAATCTGATTTTATAAGCTGCAAAGATACGATTTTTTGTTCAATTTATGAAGTCTTTTTTTTTCATATTTAGCGAACGCAAAATCATATTCTGTAAATTTAAAACCGTTCATTGACACCTAAAAAACTTAAAACATTGTTTTTCTTCCTATAAGTTTCTCTTTTTTTTGTATATTTGTAACTGTAACCACTTGTAAAAATGAAAAAACGCATCTTAATTTCAATAATATTCCCATTGTTTTTCAATCACTTAGCCCATTCTCAGCAAATTGGTTATGCAACATATTATAGTAAAAAGCTACATGGCCGCCATACCTCCGATGGCGGACGATATCATCCGGACAGTTTAACCTGCGCTCACCGAACTTTTCCGTTTGGAACAATTTTGCAAGTGCGAAATCCAAAAAATGACCGTATGGTATTTGTCAAAGTAACCGACCGGGGACCATTTCATAAACGCTTAATGATTGACCTATCTTTTTGCGCTGCAAAAGATCTTGACATTGTACGTCTTGGGATTGCAAAGGTTGAAATTACAAGGTTAGATTCTATGCCGGTGAATCGTCAGATTCTAGTTCCTATTGCAGCCTCAGTGCATGAAATAAAGTTAAGTGAATTAGCTTCTTTGAAGAAATTGAAGTACAAATTATAATACTCTTCATACTGCATTAAAAAATGCAATCGTTTGCAATGAAATCTTCAGGAATCATTTCAGATGAACATTTGTTTTGAAAATTCAATTACTACTTTTGTAAGAACAAAAATTTCAAGATTATATTAACCAGATGAAAAAAACAATTTTTTCCCTTTTGTTTTGTGTTATCACCTTAGTAATCACTGCTCAAATAGAGCGCGTTGAACCTGCATTCTGGTGGGTTGGCATGAAAAACCCACAACTTCAATTGCTGGTTCACGGAACAGAAATCTGCAACCGAAAAGTTGAAATTCAATATCCTGGAATTAAAATTCTGAAAGTAAACCGCGCTTGCAGTCCGAATTATTTATTTGTGAGTTTGGAAATTGACAATAAAATAGTCAAACCCGGGAAATTTGAAATTCTGTTGAAACAGCCTGACAAAACTGACATGTCATACAGCTATGAACTTAAGAACCGTCGGCATGATTCAGACAAACGGGAAGGTTTCAATAGTTCGGATGTAGTTTATCTGCTTATGCCTGACCGTTTTGCTAATGGAGATTCAATGAATGACAATATTGATTCTCAGCCCGACAAAGCCGACCGCAACAAATTAGATGGTCGTCACGGGGGGGATATCAAAGGTATTGTTGATCATTTAGATTATATCAAAGAATTGGGTGCAACGGCAATATGGTGTACTCCGGTTCAGGAAAACAATTATAAACAAGCGACCTATCACGGTTATGCTATAAGCGATTATTACAAAATCGATCCACGCTTTGGCAGCAATGAGGAATATTCCAACCTGGTTGATGCATCACACAAAAAAGGGTTGAAAGTTATTATGGATATGGTTTCGAACCATTGTGGAATCTGGGCCTGGTGGATGGCCGATTTGCCTTTCGAAGACTGGATTCATCAGTGGCCATCTTATACTCAAACTAATGCTAAATTTAGTACTATTAAAGACATACATGTTTCGGATATTGATAAAAAACAGTTTCTTAATGGGTGGTTTGATAAAGTAATGCCCGATTTGAATCAACAAAATGAATATTTCTGGACTTATTATATTCAAAATTCAATTTGGTGGATAGAATATGCCGATTTGAATGGAATCCGCATGGATACATATCCTTACAACGATCGGGATGCTATGGCAAAATGGGCAAAAACGATAACTGACGAATATCCACATTTCAATATTGTTGGTGAAACTGGACTTTACAGCCCCCAAGAAATTGCATTTTGGCAGAAAAATTCAATTAATTCGCTGAATTACAATTCACAACTTCCAACGGTTATGGATTTTGTTTTGCAAACAGCAATGGACAGTTGTTTTAATGAGCACGGTAAACCTTGGCAAGAATTGGGCATGAACCGGCTTTACAATAGCATTTCAAGCGATTATTTATACCCCGATATAAATAATCTGCTGATTTTTGCCGAAAATCATGATACGCAACGATTAAATTACTTGTTGAAAGGAGATTTAGCAAAATTCAAGATGGCCATGACATTTTTAATGACTACACGAGGAATTCCGCAGATATATTATGGTTCGGAAATTGGGATGATCGGCAATAAAGATAAAGGAGATGGTGATATTCGGCGAGATTTCCCAGGCGGTTGGCTGAACGATTCAATCAATGCCTTTTCCGCCAAAAGACGTACAACGGTTCAAAATGAATACTTTAATTTTTTATCGAAATTATTAAACTGGAGGAAAAACAAAACAGTTATTCACACCGGATTACTAACTCATTACACGCCATTAAATGATGTTTATGTTTATTTTCGTTATAACGAGAAAGAGAAAATTATGGTAATTATCAATAACAACGAAACCGATCAAACCATTAAATCTGAACGTTTTGCAGAAAGTATAGACAACAAAACTACAGGTGTTGACATTATAACCCGAAAAACGGTTGACCTGAAGAGTAATATCATAGTTCCAAAACAATGCGCTTTAATACTTGAATTAAATTAAATCACAACAAATAATATCCTTAAATAATTTTTCATGAGAAAACTCATCTATCCAATCGTAATTACTTCAGTTCTGGCATTATTAATTACAGATATTTTTATTTCTTCCGGCAAAAGTCATACAACTAAAACTGAGAATCCTATTGATTCAATTCCTCATAATAAAACGATGGATGAATGGGCCAAAAAATCCAATAATGTCAATACAACTACTTATCAGGGTACAGCACTAATTTCAAACTAATGTTATACTAATATGAAAACAAAGTTTTTGTATATTTTAGTATTTTCTTTGATAAATAATATTAGTGCACAAAACCTGGCAAAAGTATCCTCAGGCAATGTCAAACGGATTGAAAACTTCCAATCCAAATTCGTCGCATCCCGAAATATTGACATTTGGCTACCCGAGGGTTACGATGGGAAAAAGAAATATAGCGTGTTTTACATGCACGATGGACAAATGTTGTTCGACAGTACCTTATGCTGGAATAAGAAGGAGTGGAAAGCCGACGAAGTATTCTCAAAACTCATTCGCGAAAACAAAATTGAGCGATGCATAGTCGTTGGTATCTGGAACAACGGTTCAGAGAGGATTTCGGAGTATTTCCCAACTAAAATTTACAACAACATTGACCCGAAAATTTCCAAATCGCTTTCGGATAAATACTGTAATGGAAAAGGCGCTACCGGCGATAATTATCTTAAATTTATAGTAAGCGAGCTAAAGCCCAATATCGACAAGAATTTCGCAACCTACGACGATAAAGAACACACAACCATCATGGGTTCAAGTATGGGTGGCCTGATTTCAATCTATGCCATTTCCGAGTATCCTTATATTTTTGGTGGTGCTGCTTGTATGTCAACAGCCTGGTTCAGTTTCACAGAACCGAATTATGAGATCCCTGCGGCTATTTTTCAGTATTTAAAAACTAATTTGGCAACTCCCTGGGGTCATAAAATTTACATGGATTACAGCACCGGAGAAAGCAATAAACCTTACGAACTTACACAGTCGTTTGTCGATTTGATTGCCAAAGGGAAAGGCTACAACGACTATAATTACCTATCGAAAGTTTATGAAAAAGCACAACATAACGAAGTGGCATGGAGTGAACGATTGAACGTTCCAATTGAATTTCTATTACCCAAAACTCCACAACAAAAGCCAACTTTTGGGAGAATAGATTTCTACGAAGATTTCACTTCAAAATTTCTAAGTGAGCGAAACGTGGAAGTATGGTTACCCGAGGGTTACAGCCAGAAAAAGAAATACGCTGTGTTATACATGCATGACGGACAAATGTTGTTCGATGCAACTGCAACCTGGAACAAACAAAGTTGGAATGCCGACGAAGTATCCACCAAACTTCTAAAAGAAGGAAAAGTGAAAGATTTTATAATAGTCGGAGTGTGGAATTCGGGCAAAAACCGTCACGCCAATTACTTCCCTAAAAAGCCTTTTGAGACGCTAACAACAGAACAAAAAGATTTCGTGACCAAGCAATTGATGTCTTCAGGGAGAATAACTGAAGTTTTCAGTCCCAATTCGGATAATTACCTGAAGTTTTTGGTCAAAGAGTTGAAACCTTTTATCGACAGTAACTATCCGGTTTACAAAGATAAGGATCACACTTTTATTGCAGGAAGCAGCATGGGTGGATTAATTTCGATTTATGCTCTATGCGAATACCCGACTGTTTTTGGTGGTGCTGCCTGTATGTCGACTCACTGGACGGGAGTATTTGTTACGGAGAATAATCCTGTTCCAGATGTGTTTTTGAAATATCTTGACACCCATTTACCCAATCCAAAAACGCATAAAATCTATTTCGATTATGGCGACAAAACCTTGGATGCCATGTATCAGCCCTATCAACTGAAAGCGGATTCAATAATGAAGTCCAGAGGCTATAACGAAAAATCATGGCTTACGAAATTCTTCCC
>JBAWXD010000179.1:0-7858 GCA_037144275.1 Paludibacter sp.
CAATACTTGCCGTGGCAAATAACTATTGATCCCCTTTGAAGTGCTGAGTAGTTACGAAGATTTGCACTATTATAAAATACAGAATGTCCAAAGAATCCACCCTGATAATTTCTGCCAAAGGCATTTGTAGAGTAAATTCAGAAAGTTCATTTCTACAGAAAGTATAAAAAAAAAGATCGTTCATATTTTCAATAAAATAAAAGCTTGTGTTTATCGAAGACTAGTTTATCTTTTGAATTTCGTGAAAATAGTTTTACTCTGATTACAGTTATTAAACCCTTTCGTCCTATTCATGAAACAACAAAATGGATGTTCGCAGATATTTGGAGTCCTTTTAAAATTAAAATAAAAAAATTAAAGATACTTTATTGTACATTTGTGTTATTATCAACCTGAAAAAATAGATGTTTTCATTAGTATTTCTAAGTAGTTGTTACATTCCAGTAAAATTTAATGCTCTTTCATTTTAGAAACGGAAAATATCTTGTATTTGACAAAAGTTACAAATCAACAATAAAAATTATTTGAAAGTTAAACTGATTTGTTGTAAGTTAGATTTTTTTGTATGATTTAGAAAATGTATGAAAAGTATTTTTTTTCTGAAAATGATTACAGATTTCATTTGAATTCGTCTTAATAATTGTAATGAAATTGAAAGCTCAGGCTTATTGAATCTTTA
Organism: Paludibacter sp.; assembly: GCA_037144275.1. Taxonomy (GTDB): domain Bacteria; phylum Bacteroidota; class Bacteroidia; order Bacteroidales; family Paludibacteraceae; genus Paludibacter. Next base: position 680 of record JBAWXD010000179.1, read on the forward strand.
GAATAAATAATATGAAACAAATCTTGTTAAGAAAAAGTCAGTTGATGTTTGCAATAGCGATCAGTTTACTATTGGCATCTTGTATTGACGGCTACAACAACGACTGGACTTTCTCGTCCGGCGTCACAAACACAACATTATTATCGCCCGATTCTTCTAAAGTCGTTTTTTCGAAGGACGTAAAAGGTAATTTGGTCGTTACTTGGCCTGTAGTATATGGTGCAGGCGGGTATCAGTTCTCATTGTATATAGTCGATGACCCCAATAATCCTGTTGCAGTGGGAACAGAGAACGAACAAATCGATGGCTGTTCTGCTACACGTGCCCTTCAGGAAGATACCAAATATAAGGTTGTTGTTAAAACTCTAGGTAATACTAAATATAACAATAAAACTGCAGAAAAAGTATCTAATGCTCTTTATAATACACTGTTGCCTGCATATGCTGTGATTCCTGATGGTACTGATTTATTTACGTATTTTACAAATACTATCATACCTGATTCAACCCATGAATTGGCTTATGAATTAGTTGCAAACGGGAAATACACACTATCGGGACAAGTTGATTTCCAGAAACATTGGATAACCTTACGTGGGGATAAGATTCACCATCCAACAATTACTTACGGAATTTCAGGTCGACTTCGTACAACTGCCGGATTATCATTGAAATACATGGATTTCGATTGTAACGCAGTGCCTACTGATGCAACCGATAATGCAATGCTACTACTAAGCGCAACTCCTGACCCGGCTATTTATAATTCAACTAATACATATTATATAATCCCCAAAGATATATTCTTATATAAATGTAATTTTAATAATATCAACAGGCGACTTATATCTGATGCAAATATTAAGTACTGTTTGACCACATTGACAATCAGTGACTGTACTGTTGCTCTGAATGCACTAACCGATGTAAGTGGAGGTGTTATTTATTTACAGGGAGGTTTTGCCAATACATTTACAATTAAAAACAGTACGGTGTATGGTAAAGCAGCTTCTGCCGGATATTTTCTACGCTATAATAATAGCGGGCGTCCGGATCGTGCCGGTTTTGTCAATGGAAGCATTAATTTCTTCAATAACACCTTCTACAATGTGATGTATAGTGGACAAATGGGAAATTACACTGCAATGAATAATTCAATGGTTAGATTGAATATTTTACAAAACATATTCTGTAATTGTGGTTCAAATGCAGTTATTCGTCGATTGTCGGTATCAGCAATCACTATGGTAAGAACACTTAGTAATAACTGTTATTGGTTTGATGGAGCATATCCTGAAATAACTGAAGTTACACCTCTCTATGGTGACAAGAGTGGTACAGCCTACGGAGTTGATCCCGGATTTGCAGATCCTGCAAATGGAAACTTCACAATAGCGACAAGTGCTACAGCAATTATTAGTAAACAAAGCGGTGATCCTCGCTGGTTACCTGCAACAAAATAACATGTTAACACGTAATAAAAGTATGAACATTAACACTAGAAATATGAAACAGTATCGTTATATACTATATTTGCTGTTAGCAATATGTTTTTCGATGCCTGCTATGGCTCAACAATCCAGAACGATATCTGGTCTTGTATTGGATGAAAAATCTGAGCCGGTCATTGGAGCAAGCATAACATTACCCGGAACTACAATGGGTTCAATAACAAATACTTACGGCAAATTTATCTTAAAATCTGTTCCGGTCGGACAGAAGTATTTGAAGGTTTCTTATATTGGCTATCAGCACCAACAAATTGAGATTGGAGATAAAAAAGAGCTTACAATTAATCTACAATCAACCAACTCCGATTTAAATGAAGTAGTTGTGGTAGGTTACGGTTCTCAGAAGAGAGCATCCATGACCGGAGCGATTTCAACTCTGTCTGCCAAAGATGTTGCCGATTTGAGTACCACAAATTTAGCGACAGCACTTAAGGGTCAAATGAATGGTATCAGTATTAGTGGTGGCGAAGGCCGTCCCGGATCAACTGCAAGTATTACTGTAAGAAATGCAGCAACTACAACTTTATTTTCGAGTCAATCAGGATTTGTTCCGGATACAAGTCCATTATATGTTATTGATGATTATATCTCAAATGAAGCGGCTTTTAATAATCTGGATGCAACCATGGTTGAAAGTGTTACAGTACTAAAAGATGCAGCAGCTGCAGTTTATGGGGCCCGATCGGCACAAGGAGTAATTTTAGTGAAAACAAAACGTGGTAAAGAAGGTGCACCAAAAATATCGTATAGTGGTCAGTTTGGAATTGCAGACGAAATTACACGTACCAAGATGTTAAGTGCATATGATTATGGAAAAATATGGAATGGAGTAAAAGGGGCTATTGATCCTACTAGTACAACTCAGCCAAATGCCAGAACTGATTACTTTCAGGCAGATGAACTTGCAGCTATGAAAAATCTGAACTACGATTTACTTAATCGGGAGTGGAAAGCTGCGTTAATCCAGAAACATAGCGTAAATATTAGCGGTGCAACAGACAGGGTAAATTATTTTGCAGGAGTTTCGTACAATACTCAGGCCGGTAATATAGGAAAACTTGATTATAACCGCTGGAATTATAGGGCTGGTCTGGATGCAAAAATCACAAAATCGTTGAAAGCAGCGTTACAAGTGTCTGGTGATTATGGAGGTACAACCAATGCATACAGCAGTGTTGGCTCATCCACAGGGGATAATGATTATGATTATTTATTAACTCATCCGCGTTATATGCCTGATTATGTTAATGGATTGGCTTTAGCGTCTTATGGTGTAAGCAATAATCAATATGAGACTTCACAACTCTACAATTACAATACAATTCAAAATTTGGGGAATTACAGCAAAAACGTAAGTCAAAACATGACTCTGAATTCATCCATTGAATATGACTTTAATTGGAGTAATACCTTGAAAGGTCTTAAACTGAAGGTTTCGTATTCAAAAAGCATCAACACCAGTGAGAATAACACCTACGGTACAAATTATTCATTGTACAAAATTAATCAGCGAGCCGGTTCAGGGAACCATTTATTTACAAGTGACACCTTAAATTTATCGAGTAGTAACCTGACATCAACCACTGTATCGAATGGTAATATGTTGAGCAGATCGATGGATAGAGGAGATAACTATCAGGCAAACTTTGTAGTAACTTATGCCCGCAGTTTTGGCAAACATGATGTGAGTGGATTATTCACTATAGAAAGATCTGAGACCTCATACGAAAACTTGCAGGGTTCAGTAACAAACCCATATACATTTACCAATTTTCAATCGAACGGAACCGATAACGGAGTACAGGCTACATTATTTTCCCGTTCCGAATCTGGTTCATTATCTTACGTTGGTCGATTGAATTATGCTTATGCAAACAAGTATTTGTTAGAATTTTTAGTTCGTTCGGATGCATCAACCAAGTTTGCACCTGAAAATTACTGGGGAACTTTTCCTTCACTCTCTGCAGGTTGGGTAATATCAGAAGAACCCTGGTTTCAGCAAAAAGTACAGGGCGTTGATTTTCTGAAAGTTCGTGGATCGGTTGGATTATTGGGTAGGGATACTTCACTTAAACCTTGGCAATGGTCGACTACTTATACTGTTAATCAGGATAAAGGAGCTATTTTTGGCACATCGGGATCAACAACCTCTACAGGATCTCATATCGGAGTCCCCGATGGAGCTGCAAATAGAGATGCTCACTGGGATAAAAGTTATCAGTCGAATTTTGGTATTGATTTCAATACCTTGAATAACAGACTTACGTTAAATCTGGATGGATATTATTATCTCGATCGCGATGTATTTATGACCAGACAAGGTTCTGCAACTTACCCTTCTACAGTTGGAACAGCAGCTGCTGCTGAGAATTATGGTTCTATTGACAGGTACGGAATAGAGCTATCAATTGGCTGGAAAGAAAATATTAGCAAAGACTTTAAATATTGGATTAAAGTAAATACCGGATATACTGACAATAAAGTACTTCTTGCTCCGTGGCCTGCTCTGATTCCATTTGATAGCTACCATCCTAATCAACGCACCGATGTGGGCAGTTGGGGCTATGAATGTATAGGAATGTTTCATAATTATCAGGAAATTGAAGAGTTTTTTGATAAATATCAAATTAAAAGCTATATGGGAATGACAAAAAGTAGCATTCGTCCTGGTATGCTTATCTACAACAATATTCGTGGATCACAAAAAACTGATGGAAGTTACTATGGGCCAAACGACCCGAACGATCCGAAAGCCGGCTATGTAGATGCAAACGATAAAGTACTTATTTCAAATCGAAGCAATCCATGGGGTTTAACCGTTAATATGGGTGGGGATTGGAAAGGTCTTTCGTTCAGTACACAAATTGGAGCAAACTGGGGAGGATACATTTATTTACCAAGTGATGCACGTGGCATTTCAAGTCTGGTTTCAACCGCAAGTGGATATACTGTAATGGAATACACAAATCTCCCTTCAATATGGGCTAACAACATGTTTGTTTACCAAAATGTACTTGACAATCAGGGTAATATTGTTGCTGAACAAAATCTTACGGCTAAGTATCCAAACCTGCGTTACAATCTAAATAGTGAACAATCTACATTCTGGAGAGTAAGTGGCACTTCGGTTGGTATTAAAAACTTTACGTTGGCTTATTCATTGCCTAAAATTTGGATGAAAGCTGTAGGTGTTGAAAGTTGCCGTCTTAATGCCACTGTTCAAAATTTATTGACCATATACAATCCTTATCCCGACAATTTTATAGATCCAATGTCGGGAACTTACGGAAGATATCCGAACCTGAGAAGAATTACAATCGGCGTTAACGTTTCATTCTAATAGAATAAAAATGAAAAATATAAATAAATATGGTTTGAGTGCAGTCTTGCTGGTAGCATTAACACTCATTACAGCTTGTAACGATGACTTTCTTATTGCAAAACAAGATTATACAAGAGTTACAGCTGCAATTTACAACGACTATGCTGGATCCAAAGGAAGAATTAATGATATCTATTCATTATGTATTCCACGCTCTAACACAGATGTTTCCTACGATAACCCAAGTACAGGAACTGCAGATTTATATGCAACTTCAACAGAGGAATATGGGGGACTATCAGACTTTGTGTCCGACAATATAATGACAAACACAACTGTTCCGGACTTTTTCTATAACGAGGCAAAAACTTCCCGTTCTCCTTGGGGACGTATCCGTAATTGTAACGATGCCATTGAAGGTATCGAGGGTGGAACTTTACCCGATGCTCAAAAAAAGGAATTACTCGGACAGGCTTATTTCTTTCGTGCATGGACCTATTATCGTTTGATTAAAATATACGGTGGAGTGCCAATTGTCGACCATGTTCAAAATCCGCAAGCAGGTGTAACCGGAGGGCTTGATTTGGTAATTCCTCGTTCCACAACGAAACAATGTATAGACTTTATGTGCAAGGATTTAGAAAAAGCAGCTTCATACTTACCTCTGAAATGGGATGATGGCAATTGGGGACGTGTAACTTCAGGAACAGCATTGGCTGTTGAAGGCAGAGCACGATTATTATATGCAAGCCCGCTATTTAACCGTACAGACGATGTAGCCAGATGGCAAACTGCTTATGAAGTAAATAAACGTGCAGTTGACACACTTAATGCAAGTGGATATTATGGATTGGCTTACTTGAATACTCCTGGTATTAATGCTGCCGGTTGGTCAAAAATGTTTTCTGATTATCAAAGCCCTGAAGGGGTTTTTGTATCACTATATAATAATTTGGCTCCTGCTACTAACGGAACTGCACCAGATCTAAGTAATACCTGGGAAAACTCAATCAGACCAACTAATACGGGTGCTGGAGGTGGTAAAAGCACAACAGCTGAGATGGTCGATCTTTTCCCAATGGCAACAGGTTTACCTGCAACTGATAAAGACAGAAACGCAATCAATAGTTATGATAAAGATATATTCTTTAAAAACCGTGATCCTCGTTTCTACCGTACATTTGCATTTCCGGGAGTGCAATGGACATTTAGCGGAATTCCAAAAAAATCGGTATGTCCATATACTTTAGGCACAAAATACCAACTTTGGAACTATGCCTGGTATGAAAATTCAACCAATCAGGCTGATGAGTCATATTCCGGTTATGGTGCAGACAAACTCGCGACCAACTATAAAGGTATCTACATTCGGAAGAAAACAGATGATTTCGCCGTTAATTCATCGCCATTATATGTACTTGACACATTAACATCTACTCCATTCAAGAGAAGTGCAGCTCCTTACATGGAAATACGTTATGCTGAGGTGTTACTTAATTATGCCGAAGCTGCATGTGGTGCAGGTCATGGCACTGAAGCTCTTACAGCCTTACGTCTGATTCGTCAACGTGTGGGATATACCGGAAATTGTGGACTGGATGATGCATTGGCAGGTAATCGTCAGGCACTTTTTGCAGCAGTTTTGTACGAGCGACAGGTTGAATTAGCCTATGAAGGAAAGCGCTTTGATGATATGCGCCGTTGGATGTTATGGGACGGTGGTGTTGGACAAGCTGTCCTAAAAGATTCATGGATACTCACGGGATTTGGCGGCAATACTTGTACTTTTCTTGGGGTTAATCCGCTTAATGGATTACGCCGTAACGGATTAGAATTACGTGTGTCGAATGCAGTTGCAGGAGGAGGTATTGCCCCTGTTGGTGATACAAATGATCCAATAGTTACCAACCATATCAAACGTCCTCAGGCTTGGAACATTAGTCAGACTGATACAACAGCATCAAGAATACAAAGAGATAGTATTGTGGAATTTTATCGATACAATCTGACACGAAAGACAAGGACGGTTGACACTAAAAATAAGGTTATCACTTTCCGCCCTGAATATTATATTATCGGATTAAAGGCAAGTGCTCAGGTTAATAACACGACGCTACTTCAAACAATAGGCTGGACTGACGGTCAAAAGGGAGGTATTGGAACATTTGATCCTTTAGCTGAATAAATCAAAACCTAAATACCAATTAATGCAAATAATAAAACGGAGATTACACATGGATAATCTCTGTTGTTTGTATTTTTGATGTCAATAATTTTCAGTATGACAATTTATAATTAATGAAAAAAAAAATTCAAATATTTATTCTTTTAGTAAGTATTGCCAGT
>JBAWXD010000180.1:0-7739 GCA_037144275.1 Paludibacter sp.
ATTCTGTTTATTATTCAAAAAGTGGTATGACATGGTAACCGTATCGGGTTTGAAGTTTATTAATTCTCTTTCCGTGTCGTACAAATCCAAGTGATTTCAGTGCCAGTCCAATGGTTACGTCGGATACATTGGTCATTGCAGTGCTTAGTTTTCGTGCTTTTCGCAGGTCTTGCAAAATATCCATAGGCAGTTTAAAAATTGATTCTTCATTCAATTCAGGTAATCGGTAATATTCCTTTATTAGTTTGAATGCTGGAGTTTCTACAAGGTAGTTGACATTATAGGTTCTAAATTCTTCAAAATCATCCAAATTCCATACGAAATCAAAATCAGCATTCTTGTAAAGCACATAAGCTTCAGCCCACAGTTGGTCAACGTTTACTTCTTTAGAATAACCGTGCGAAATGCTGTCTAATTCAATAACAGCAAACCGCCTGTAGCCCATTTCGGGTGTAAGGAAACCACCAAGTTCTTTTGTCTTATTACTTGTAAATACACCATTTCCGATACGTGGAATAGAATAAGTAAATGTCTTGTTTATTGTAATCTCGGTGCTCGAAATTACTTTCTTCAGCGTGTCGGCTGTGCTCTTTGTTATTCCTACAAATTCATCAAAGTTTACCATAAAATTGCGAGTGAACGCTGTGGTAATGTTGAAATAACGTTCGTCCTTATCCGACTTGATATAATAGGCTTTTAGTTCTTTTGGCATTAGGAATTCGAGTGCAAAAGTTTTTCCGATTCCCTCGTCAGCATGTACGAATCCTATCATTACATCGTTCTGGCGTTCGCCCAATGCACAAGCAATGGAGGCCGCTAGCCATTTTTTGAGAATGGTTTTGAAACGGTCTTGGTAATGGGTCGCTGTTTTATCTCCAAAATCTCTTGCCTGAATGTGCTGACAAAGCTTGTCAATATGGCTTTCACCTTTCCATGCACCCGCCAAACTATTGATATAATCAGTTATCGGATTGAAAGTAGTTACCTGATTGGGCGAATTAATAATCTTCTTCAGAATAGAATCACAGCCTCTTACGCCTTCACTTTCCATGTGTAAGGAAATGTCATTGAGCGTTGGTTCTGATTTGTAAAGCTTTTTATCCCGGGCAACAATAAATGATTTCGAAGTATCGAATACATTGATTTTGATTTCGTAATGTTGCTCAAGAAAATCTTTTACCAATTGTACCCGGTCGGAAGATTGTATTGGTAGTTTCGTTTCGCTGAATTTGCTGGACATATTTTTCAAGGATATTTTACGTTACATTTTTTACTGGCTGATTGATTGAATAATCGGGACGGCGATTGTCGCCTTGCAGAAAAACAAGGTTGACATGTTCCGTTATTCGTGCGCCAATGTAAGGGTCGTAAAATTCCCCAAAAGTTTTTGTAAGCAGGTTGGTGCTTCCAAAGGTTATTGCACCGTTCTCAGCTCGAACCGCCAATAACTCCGAAATGGGTTTGTATTTTGTACCAAAGTCATTTATCTCAATTTTCTCTTTTCCCAAATCCTGTATGCAAAGATTTTTCTTTGAATACGGGATAACGCCATTGAGCCTTATTTGATCCACCAATTCGATAGCGTGTATTGTTTCTATCCGGTCACTTTCGCGAGGGGTGAGGTCGTTCAGCACTTTGCAGAATGCCTCTATCAGTACAGATTTCCCACAGCCAAATCTACCGTTTAGAATTATCCCAACATACGGGTTTATTTCACATTGCGACTTCATTATGTATCGGTACATAAGATTGATAACTTCTTTGTTTGCATCATCCACAACGAAATCACTGAAATTCTTTCGTTCGTGCATGGTTTGTTGTGCCCGTGTAATGAAAAGGGTTTTAAAATCGTCAATAGAAACAAGATTCCGCATACTTGTCATGCGTTTCAATTGTTTACTATGTTCACCTTGAGCTATAGTTATGAGTTCGGTTATCGTTTTTGGATTCATTTATTTTTGTCAATTAGTCAAAATCACTTCCTTTTGTTTCTCTTTTGTCGGGTTGTTTGATGTCCTTATCCTCAATAGCAAAAAAATTCTTGTATCGATTGGTCATGGCATAGCGTAGAAATTTCACTGCCTTTTCTTCATCTCCTTTAGCTAATTCCATTAAGTGCTCAATGGCCGATTTCTCGCTCCGGGTGCGTATCAATTGCCCGTGTTGTTCGCTCAGGTAGTCTTTCCACCGTTGCCACATTTCTGTAAGTCTTTCGTTCTTGAATGGAAATTGTATCTCCAATGGGTCAACCACCATGATATGTTTCTCTATTTCGAGGGCTAGTTTTTTTGTACTATTCCATTGTTTGACAAACTTTTCAGCCTTTTTAAGTATCAGTGTGTTTAATCCACCGTTGGAAAGAAAATCATTTAGTTCGCTGTTTGACTTTTCGACTTCAGTGCTAAATTGCTCCCATTTTTCTTTCATAATTTACTGATTGTTTGATTATTGATTGCTATCATTTTCAGCTCATTTTCAAATTCAGATACGGTCAATTCTTTGGTTGTGATTAGTACCGGAGTTCCATCACTCACCTTTCCAATTGTGTCAAATACGTCCTTAAGGTCGGATGTCAGGTAAATAGTATTTGTGCTAGTCTGCTCAATTTTATAGGCTATCATTTTTTCTCACTTCTTATTTTGTGATATTTAATAGTGTATTGCCATACCCAGGGATTAGCAAATATCTCAGTTACTCCATATTTCTTCATCCAAAGGGAATGAAATGAACCAAGTGCTGTTTCAAAATACAGAGATTCTTGTATCTGGTCATTTAATTGCGAACCGGAATAAAATAATTCAGGACAGTAATGTTTCCAGCGGTTTCCATTTTTATTTTCAACTCCTGACCTTTTGGCTTCACCTTCAGTAATATCAGCAAGGCGTTTGATTACTATGTTTTCAATAGTAGCTATGTAATCAGGTGCTAACTTGACAAGTGAGCAAAGGTGATGATTACAAAGTCCTTTTATTGTAATTTGTTGAATACCATTTGTGTTACATAACTTATTTCCAAAATCGTTTATTTTCCATGCGTTTGGATTAGTGTTTACGACCTTTAGTCCGGCTTTGTCGAATAACAAAGTACATGTTCCGTGCATTGATTGTGGTTTGAACGTTTGTTGTTTATCAATCCGTTTCATTCCTTTCGAGTATTAGGTCTGACATCAGATCCATATCTGCATGAAGTTTTTCTATTGAAAAAATTCCGGGGATAATATGAGCCGATATTTCGGCAAAAGGTTCTGTATATTTCCGTTCAAAAACTTTTAGATAGGGCAATGAATTTAATCTGTCCGCATAAATGCTGGCGTGAAGTGAATCTTTCACCGGTGATGCAATTTTCACCGTCCGGTTTCCGGATCCTATAAGAATACTTGTTTCGTTTTGCATATTGTTTTTTTGGTTCAGACTGTTTTATTTTTCAGAATTCTGATTTTGTGAATAGGATATTGAATTTCGGCTGCTGCTAGTTGCAATTCAGTAACTTTGTATTCTATCCGTCCTCCTTTTCGTTGATGGGCTTGAATAAGTCCATCAGCACGCCACTGAGTAACATTGCACTGCCGGTATAAATCAAAAGCTTTATTCTCGCTAATAAATATTGATTTTGGCTGTTGTTGGATTTCTTGTAAATATGCTGCTGTTTTGCGAGCAATAATGTCACTTTCTTTAGCGGTAATCATAACTATTTATTTTTTAATACGTTCTAACAACTCTTGTTCGATCCATTAATCCTAACTCTGAAACATCGAACTTCTTTCCTTTCATTCTGGTTGAAGTTGTCCTTAAAGTAGATGGCTTGGCATCCTTAAATAGGATATAAACTTCTTGTCCAATATCCAATAAATCGAGCGTTCCCTTAACATCAATCTTTTTTACCGGAATCATTGGTTTTTGTACTAATTTCTTTTGTTTTGTAATCATAATAACCTATCTTTGTTGTTTGTACTAATAATGTAACAATGTCGCATTTTTATCTTAAAATGTTATGCAAAGTTAGTTCATTTGGTCTATATTTGCACCATGAAAGCCAAATTATTTAGAACATTTGCCCTATTATATTCCTGATAAAAACTGCCAAAACGATGGAAGATCCACTGATACAAAGAATTAAGGACGTCCGTTTAGCGAACAAATTAAATATGTCTCAGTTTGCGAAACGCATTAATTCAGAACAAAAAACGGTAAACAATTATCTGAATGGTAAACGAAAACTTAGTCTTGACTTTGTTGAATCAATAATTAGAACATTTGGATTAGATGCTAACTGGTTACTATTTGGAATCTGAAATGATAGACAAAACAACCTTATAGAGAATGTATTATCGAATAATGATACAGAAGATTATAAGGAAAAGTGGATAGAGTTATTGGTGGAGAATAATGAATTGTATCGTAGAATCACAGAATTACAAAATACAAAAAAATCATTGGAAAATTCAAAAGGGGGTGCAGTGGCGATTGCGAGGGCTGCAAAAGTAGGATAATTTGTCCGGTTAGAAAGATTGCACTTTCATTGATCAGAAGTAAAATTGCATTTTAAATTACAGATAAACACAAACTTAATAAAATCCCACTTACAAACCACTTACAAATCAGTATTAAGTATCTGACACACAATGCGGATTTACAGTTTGCTAAACTGACGTACGGGCAACCGTACCACGAGTTCGAATCTCGTAGCTTCCGCAAAGATGCCGATTTCAGAAATGAAGTCGGCGTTTTTTTTTGAATTCGTTATACAGTGTAACAATAGGCTCTGAAATTATGGATTACACATTATGAATTCTGCCTAAATTTTTGTACTTTTGCGGTAATTTTCGAATATAAAAGAGATTATGAGTTTAGAACTTAGTGAACAAGAACAATTCAGACGTCAGAGTCTGGACGAATTACGCAATCTCGGCATTGACCCCTACCCTGCCGCCCTGTATCCAACCGATGCATTTTCCACCGATATAAAAGCTGAATTCAAGGACGAAGAAAGCGGTAAATCCGTTTGCATTGCCGGTCGCATTATGAGCCGCCGCATCATGGGTAAGGCTTCATTTGTTGAACTTCAGGACTCCAAAGGCCGTATTCAGGTATATGTAAGTCGAGACGACATCAACACCGAGGCGCAACCCGAAATGTACAACACAGTTTTCAAAAAACTATTGGATATTGGTGACTTTATTGGGATTAAAGGATTTGTTTTCCGCACCCAGACAGGCGAAATCAGTGTTCATACACAAGAATTAACCGTACTCAGCAAATCACTTCGTCCCTTACCTATCGTAAAATACAAAGACGGTGTGGCTTTCGATGCATTCGAAGACCCGGAACAACGCTACCGTCAACGCTATGTGGATCTGGTGGTTAACGAAGGCGTAAAAGAAATTTTCCTCAAACGTACCAAAGTATATCAATCGATGCGCGATTATTTCAACGCCGAAGGATATATTGAAGTAGAAACTCCAATTCTTCAATCCATTCCCGGCGGAGCTTCGGCTCGTCCGTTTACCACGCATCACAATGCCTTGGACATGCCACTTTACCTGCGTGTGGCTGACGAATTGTATCTCAAAAGACTTATTGTAGGTGGTTTTGAAGGCGTGTATGAATTTTCCAAAAACTTCCGCAACGAAGGCATGGATCGCACACACAATCCGGAATTTACCGCTATGGAAATATATGTAGCCTACAAAGACTACAACTGGATGATGACTTTCACCGAACGAATGATAGAGAAAATTTGTTTAGATGTAAACGGAACCAACGAAATTACGGTTGGCGACAAAACCATCAACTTCAAAACGCCTTTCAAACGTATCACCATGATGGATGCCATTAAAGAATACACCGGCATCGACATAAACGGTATGGACGAAGTGCAACTACGTGAAGTGTGTAAAACATTACACGTTGAAGCCGACGAAACCATGGGTAAAGGCAAAATGATTGACGAAATCTTTGGTGAAAAATGCGAAGGCAACTATATTCAACCTACTTTTATCACCGATTATCCACGCGAAATGTCGCCGCTCTGCAAGCGTCACCGCGATAATCCGGAACTGACAGAACGTTTTGAGTTAATGGTAAACGGGAAAGAATTAGCCAATGCCTATTCGGAACTCAACGATCCGATTGACCAACTTGGACGTTTTCAGGAGCAACTGAAACTGAGCGAAAAGGGCGACGACGAAGCCATGTTTATTGATATGGACTTTGTGCGCTCCTTGGAATACGGTATGCCTCCAACCTCCGGAATGGGAATTGGAATGGATCGCCTGGTAATGTTAATGACCGGTCAGGTAGCCATTCAGGAAGTACTTTTCTTTCCACAAATGAAAGCTGAAAAAGTAGCCAAAAAAGATGGAGCAGATAAATTCATGGCCTTAGGAATTCCTGAAGCATGGGTGGAAGTGGTTCAAAAAGCCGGTATAGTTATGGTTTCTGATTTGAAAGGATTGAATCCGAACAAATTCCATCAGGATATTTGTGGATTGAACAAGAAGAACAAACTAGAACTGACAAATCCGTCGAAAGAAGATGTAGCTGAATGGATTTTGAACAGTCAACAGTAATTAGTGGACTTTATCAGTTTAGGTGCTAAAGTCAATAGGCATTGTGTTGAAAATGAGTTGAATTGAGACCATTGACTTTAGACCATAGACTTTAGACAAAAAAGTAATGATTAACGAAAAAAGTAAAATAGCGGTTTTAGGTGGTGGTAGCTGGGCAACAGCCATAGCAAAGATTTTGCTTACCAATGCCGACAGCATAAACTGGTACATGCGCCGTCAGGATCAGATTGACGAATTTGTTCGTCAAAGTAAAAATCCATCCTACCTTACCGGAGTAAGTTTTGATACTGACCGAATTCACTTTACCAGCGACATCAATAAAGTAGTTCGCACATCGGATATTCTTGTTTTTGCAATGCCATCGCCTTTTATCAAACAGCATTTAAAGAAGCTGAAGCGAAAGTTGAACAACAAGATGATTATCTCGGCCATAAAAGGAATTGTGCCGGACGAAAATTTAATTGTTTCCGACTATTTTGAGCAAGTATTCAATGTGCCAAAAGATAATATTGCTGTATTGGCAGGTCCTTGTCACGCAGAAGAAGTAGCATTGGAAAGACTTTCCTATCTCACTTTAGCATGCACTTCACGTGACACTGCACGGATTTTAGCTCAACGTTTTAGCACCAATTTTATTCACACTTCGATTAGTGATGATATAATGGGAATTGAATATTCATCCGTAATGAAGAATATTTATTCAATTGCTGCCGGTATTTGTCATGGATTAAAATACGGTGATAATTTTCAAGCAGTATTGATTTCGAATGCTATCCAGGAAATTAGTCGTTTTTGTAATGCCACCAACCCACTTCACCGCGACATTAACGAGCCAGCCTATTTGGGTGATTTATTAGTAACTGCCTATTCTAAATTCAGTCGTAACCGACTTTTTGGCAGTATGATTGGAAAAGGGTATTCGGTAAAAACGGCTCAGATTGAAATGGAAATGATTGCCGAAGGCTATTATGCAACCAAAACAATTCACGAGTTAAACGAAAAATATCAGGTGAATATGCCGATTGTGGATTCAATTTTTGAAATACTCTATAATCGGATTTCGCCCATAATGGAAATAAAGAAACTATCGGATAAGCTGAATTAAAAGTGAGTCCCTAACCCCCTAAAGGGGGTATTAAACAAAAATAAACATTTATATATTCAAATAATT
>JBAWXD010000181.1:0-7660 GCA_037144275.1 Paludibacter sp.
AATCGGATTGATAAACTTGGTGACACCAAACAATGGGAACAATCTTCCAACTGGTCCGGGGCTGGACCTGCCGGCGATTATTTAGTGAAGGAAGGTGGCTCTATTGGACAGATGTATGGATATGTGGCTGATGGTATGTATAGTTTTAATGACTTTACCTACGCAAATAACATATATACTTTAAAACCCGGAGTTCCAGATGATCGTGCATTAATTGGTGCTACCCGCTTTTGGCCGGGGGCATTAAAACTGATAGACCAGAATGGTGATGGAATTATTGATTCAAAAGATAAAGTTGTGATTGGAAATGCAAATCCGAAACATACCGGTGGTTTTAATCTTACGGCTCAATTCAAGGGGTTTGATTTGTCAGCTTTTTTTAATTGGGTATATGGAAATAGCATTTATAATGCCAATAAACTTCAATTTACAACCTATCTTGGTGCACGCTACTACAAAAATATCTTGAATAGCATGAATTCGGATAACCGATTTATGTATATCAGCAAGGAAACCGGATTAATTGTGACCGATCCTATTCAGTTAGCCGCGATGAATAAAAATGTAACGATTTGGTCGGCTGATATGATGAATGCCCCACTCACTACGTGGGCAGTTGAAGATGGTTCTTTTTTACGTTTTAATAATTTGACGCTGGGCTATTCACTTCCAAAGAAAGTTCTTAAAGCACTAAAATTATCTCAATTACGCTTTTATGGTACCTTGTATAATATCATAACATGGACTAACTATAGCGGTTATGACCCAGAAGTAGATACACAGCGTGCAACCCCTTTAACTCCCGGAGTTGATTTTTCGGCTTATCCAAGAAGTCGTTCGTTTAATGTAGGATTAAATCTTGAATTTTAAAAAAAACAGTTATGAAAAGAGCTATAAAATATTTTATATTGGTGTTGATATCAGGTACAATTGTTTCGTGTAATGATTATCTTCAAACAAGTTCAAACTCTAGCTTTATCGAGGCAAATGCATTTACGAATCTCGATTTTGCGACTAAAACGGTCAATGGTATTTATAATAATTATGCCACCTTGACTTTGTATGGCTATGTATTGATGTTTACTAAATGTGATAATGATATTGAAATTATGCATTCAACAGCAGATGATAATAGTTATTGCAGTCTTGCACATTATTCTGCAAATGGCGGTACTCAGAATTTGAAAGAAATATGGAACAGTTTATATCAAATTATTGAACGGTCGAATATGGTACTTGATAATTTACCGAAAAGTCCAATTTGGACAGGTGAGTATGCTGATCAATCCCATAAATTATATGGTGAGGCCGTAACTTTACGGGCAATGGCCTATAACGAATTGATTAGTCTTTGGGGGGATGTTCCTTTTAAAACCAAATCTACTCAGGCCGGTGACATCTTTAATATTCCCAAAACTGACCGGGATTCAATCTATGAATTTCTAATAAAAGATTTGGTCAGTGTGGAAGACTATGTACCCTGGATGACCGAGACTCATACTGCCGAACGAGTGAATAAAGCCTATGTAAAAGGACTGAGAGCACGCATGGCATTAGCGTATGCAGGATTTTCACTGCGCAATAAGACCTTCGTAACCAGACGTGGCAGATATTGGAAGGATTATTATAAAATAGCCAATACTGAATGTAAAGAAATAATGCAAAGTGGAAAACATAAATTAAATCCTGATTTTACGAATATATTTAAGAACCTTCATAGCTACACACAGGATTTGACCTATAATGAAGATATTTTTGAGATTGCCTTTGGTCGATTAAACAGCGGACGTCTTGCTTATAGCTTTGGTATGCCATTTTGTACATCTCCAGTCGATCCAAAATATGGTTATGCTGGTGGACAGATGAGAGTACCCTGTACTTATTTCTATACTTTTGACAGGTTAGATACCCGCCGAAATGTATCTGCTGAATTATACAATTATGCCAATGCTGCATTTTTAAGTAAACAGTCTACAGCATCAGGAACTGGAATGTCACCTACTAAATGGCGAAGAAACTGGATTACACCAAATATGGGAGGAGATTTAAAGAGTGTAAGCTATACCGGGGTTAATTTCCCCATCATGCGATACAGCGATATTGTATTGATGTTTGCTGAAACAGAAAATGAAATAAACAACGGCCCTACTGAAGATGCAAAAGCAGCTTTGAGCCTTATCAGACAAAGAGCCTTCACTCCAGATATGTGGACATCGAAGGTAAACAACTATGTGGACTCAGTTTCCATGAGTAAATCCGATTTTTTCTATGCTATTGTCAATGAACGTGGCTGGGAATTTGGCGGTGAAATGCTCCGTAAACAGGATTTGGTAAGATGGAACATGCTTGGGTCTAAAATAGCTGATATGAAAGCATTTTACCAAAAATTAGTAAATAAAGAAACAAATTGTCCAGACAATATTTATGTAAAGTATGCGCCAGATGGAGAAACACTTATCATCCTAAATCCTGATTTTACAGTATATAGTAATGACCCAAGAGTTGTTGGATACTCAATTGTTGGTTGGCATCCGGTTTGGATGAAAGATAATTTATACGCACAAATTGTTCAGCAGCAGATTGCTCATGGATATGATCCTGCCAAAAATAATTATCTATACCCCTTGGCTACAGATATTATTAATACAAGCAATGGGGTATTAAGCAACGACCAAATACCTTGAGTTCACTAAGATCCTTCAATTTATAAATTAAAAATAACATCATGAAAAGATTGAAATTTAATATATTCTGGTCAATTGCTATTCTAGTGTTGATTTTTCAGGTTTTGCTATCATGTAAAGATGAAGTAGTTGTTAATAATACTGCAGATCAACTATTTTCGCCCGCTTTATTTTCTGCAGCAATTAATACTAATGTGGTTAGTTTAAGTTGGACACCTATTGCCAATTCAACTTATTATTTACTTGAAATAAGCAAAGACAGTTTATTATTTACAAATCAATTAGTTGTAGATACCATAATCGATAAATACTACTATACCCTTCAGGATTTGTGGAGTAATTCCAGGTATTCAGCTCGTATTAAGGCGGTTAGCAAAGACCCTAAAATCAAGGATTCCAATTTTCTGGCGATTACATTTAAAACCGGAACGGAAAATATCTTTTATACCGTACCGGCTTCTGACATTACTAGCAATCAAGTAACATTAAAATGGAATGCTTTGAAAAAGGTCTCTAAAATTGTTTATTATGTTGAAAGATCTACTTTTAAAGTTTTTGTTAATTTGACTGATGCAGATATAGTAGCAGGTGTAAAACTCATCCCTGGTTTATCAGAAGGAACAACTTATGTTTTCGAAATTTATTTTGGAGATATGCTTAGAGGAACTACAAAAGTGGATACAAATTAGTAAGTAGTTGAGTCTCGTTTTAATCGTTAATAATCAGAATTGTCTATAAATCATATACGCAGGATTCAAGATGGGACTCAAATTATTTCAGGTTTACTTATTGTTTTGTTTTTCAGTCTTAAACATACCTTTATTTGCCACAAATTCAAAGCTTGGCACAGTTCAAAACCTCATTTCTCCACCCGAGACTGAAACGAGTTCCAGTATCACTGTTTTGTGGAACAAACCGGTTGATTACAAGACTATTGTTGGGTACGATATTTATGTGGATGGTTCTTGTGTTGGTTTTTCAAAAATTACAAATTACAGGATAAATGGCCTAAAGCCAAACAGCAACTTTAAAATTTCTATAGTTGCAAAAGATGCAAACGGCAAAAAATCTGAAAATTGCAACCCCATAACGGTAAAAACAAAACCACAAGAGAAAGTTTTCAATGTGCTTGATTATGGCGCAAGAGCTGACAGTGGAATCCTAAATACCCGTGCCATTCAAAAAACCATAGATGCTTGTTCGGTGGGTGGAATTGTAGTTATTCCTTCCGGTACTTTTATCAGCGGTGCCTTGTTTCTGAAAAGTAATATGACTCTCTACATTGCAAAAGGAGGGGTATTGAAAGGAAGTCCTAAAATAGAAGATTATTTGCCATTCATAAAAACACGTTTCGAGGGTTGGGAATTTCAAGCTTTCGGGAGCCTGATTACGGCCGGTAAATTAGATGCTACCGGACCTTGCAATGTAAAAAATATCAGTATTCGTGGTGAGGGAAAAATTAGTGGTGGCGGTGTTTCATTGGGAAAATCCATGGCTAATAATAATCCAAACGGGGCAAGAGGTCGTGGACGATTAATCTGTTTGATGAATTGCGAAAATGTGAATTTACAAGGTTTGACCATCGAAGAATCCCCCTGTTGGACGATTCATTATACCTATTCCAAAAACGTTACTATCAACGGATTAAACATAAATAGTATGGCGTGGAATGGCGATGGTATTGACCCAGATTCGTCCAACAATTCATATATTTTTAATTGCACTTTTTCTACAGGGGATGATTGTATTGCTATAAAATCAGGTAAGAATCCCGAAGGCAATAAGGTGACAAGACCTTGTGAAAATGTTTTTATTTCCAATTGTAATTTTTTAAAAGGTCACGGTTTGAGCATCGGTAGTGAATTATCGGGAGGAATAAAAAACGTTCAGGTAATCGATTGTGAGTTGGGAAATTTAATGCATGGTCTTCAAATCAAAACTACTGAAAAACGAGGTGGTTATGTGGAAGATGTGTTAGTGAAGGACTGTAACCTCCAAAAAATCACCTTGTTCACTTCACTTCCATATAATAATGATGGTGAGTCAGCTCCAACCTTGACTAAATTAAAAAACTTTGAATTTACAAATTTGAATATGTCAACTGCAAAAACAGATAAACCGATCATTTACATGGAAGGATTCAGTGATACAGCTAATTATGCAAAAAACATCAAATTCACTAATATTCAATTGCCTGAGAATTCAAAAATAGTTGTTAAGAATATTCAAGGTTTATTATTTGATAATGTACGAAGCATCAATGGTGACAAACCTATTTATGAAATCAAAGAGTCTTTGAAAATCAAATACTAATTAGAAAAACACAAGATAACAAATAGTTCAAAATTTAAGTAATTTATTTTATGAAAAATCTAACGATAGCTATTGCGCTATTTATCTGTTCAATAAGTATTTTTGCCGAAAAATTCAGCACGGAAATCAAACCTTTGGCAGGTGAAAAATGGTATGGTGCCTATACGGCAAAAGCCTGGTGTAATACTCCTTTGAAAGATATTCGGTTTCAACCTTATGAAGCAAACACTGAAAAGAAAGACCTGAACGACAACCTTGGAAATCAGGCTGCACCGCTAATTATATCTAATTTGGGAAGGTATGTGTGGAGTAACGAACCCTTCGCTTTCGAACTGAAAGAAGGAAGCTTGATTCTTTACTCAGATGTTGAGAAACTTGATGCCGTTTTGGCAGGTAAGACTTTGCGTGATGCATATTTAGCAGCCAAAGACAAGTATTTTCCGGCTTCGGGAAAAACGCCTAATCCGTTAATGTTCAAAATGCCGCAATACAATACCTGGATTGAATTGGGAAATAATCAGAATCAAAAAGACATTATCAATTATGCCGACAATGTGTTGAAAAACGGTTTCCCTACAGGAGTTTTTATGATCGACGATAACTGGGCAAAATACTATGGTTCTTTTGAGTTTGATGCCAATACTTTTCCAAATCCGAAAGGAATGATGGATTATCTACATGCAAAGAATTTCAAGGTTATGCTGTGGATTACTCCCTTTATCAGTCCCGATGGAAAAGAGTTCAGAGAATTAGCAAGCAAAGGTTGTTTGGTTCTGAAAAAAGGGAGCAAAGAGCCTGCTTTGATTAATTGGTGGGAAGGGTATAGTGCTTGTTTGGATTTGACGAATCCCAAAGTAATGGATTGGTTGAAAGCTCAGTTAAAAAACCTGCAAACCAAATATGGAATTGATGGATTCAAATTCGATGCGGCAGATTTTTTATTTTATAAAAAAGGTACCATACGATATATCAATGAAGCTACAAATACAACCGGCGAAAAACAGGCCGAAATGTATGGAAAATTAGGAGCCGAATTTGATTTCAATGAATTCCGTGCTTGCTGGAAAAACGGCAATCAGCCCCTGGCTCAACGCCTGCAAGATAAAGGTTTTTCGTGGGATGATTTGAAAATACTTGTGCCTGATATGATTTCTGCAGGTTTAATTGGTCATCCGTTTACTTGCCCCGATATGATTGGTGGTGGATTATTGTCAGTTTTCGAAAAAATTGATCTCAACACTTTTGATCAGGAATTGATGATTCGTTCTGCACAAATTCAGGCCTTGATGCCCATGATGCAGTTTTCAGTAACACCATGGAGAGTGCTCGACGAGAAACATTTGGCTATTTGCAGGGAAACCGCATTACTTCACGCTAAAATGGGAGATTATATCTACGAATTAGCCGCAAAAGCCGCTCAGGATGGTGAACCTATTGTTCGTCATTTAGAATATTCATTCCCGAATCAGGGCTTTGAGAGCTGCAACGACCAATATATGCTGGGTGATAAATATTTGGTGGCACCTATGGTTAATAAAGGCGAAACAAGAAACGTAAAACTACCCAAAGGCCTTTGGATTGACGATTTAGGCATAAAATACAAAGGAGATCAAACGGTAAAAATGAATGTGCCGCTCAATCGGTTGGTTTATTTTATTAGACAGAAATGATCCATTAGAATAAAAAATTAAATCATAAGAAAATGAATAAATTAATTCAAAAGTCGTTATTACTTTCCATTCTCGTGATGTGTTTCTCATTGACATTAAATGCAGCAGAAACTCTTGTGAAAATTACCGTTACTGCCGATCATGAAGATTGGGTGTACAAGCTAAATGAAAAAGTAAAGTTCAAGGTTTCTGTTACTCAAAATGGCGAATTATTGAAAAATGTAAAGATCAGTTATGAGATTGGTCCAGAAAAAATGATCCCTGTCTTAAAAGAAACAGTCAACTTAGAAAACGGTCAACTGGAGATAGACGGTGGTACCATGCAAATTGCCGGTTTTCTGCGTTGTACGGTGAAAGCAAAAATAAAGGAAACAAACGTCGAAGGTAAAGCCACTGCCGCATTTAATCCTGAAAAAATTGCACCCACAACCACTGTTCCTGCCGATTTTATCCAGTTTTGGGACAAAGCTAAAGCCGATAATGCTAAAATTCCATTGGATGCTCAAATGACTTTGTTATCAAACAGATGTACCAATAAAGTGAATGTGTATCAAGTCAATGTTCAAAACTGCAAAATAGGAATGCGGGAATATGGAATATTATGCGTACCGAAAGCTCCCGGAAAATACCCAGCAGTATTGGAAGTGCCAGGAGCCGGTGTACGACCCTACAGTGGTTTTGTAGGTATGGCAGAAAAAGGAATTATTACCTTACAAATTGGCATTCATGGAATTCCTGTTACACTCGATTCAATTGTTTATGACAATTTAAGATATGGTGCATTAGATGGATATAATACCTATAATCTTGATAATAAAGATGAGTATTATTACAAACATGTCTATTTGGGATGCGTTCGCGCCATCGATTTTATAACTACCTTGCCCGAATACGATGGTCATACGATGGCTGTTGCAGGTGGAAGTCAAGGTGGTGCATTAGCTATAGTAACTGCCGCATTAGACAAACGGGTAATTTGCCTTTCTTCATTCT
>JBAWXD010000182.1:0-7613 GCA_037144275.1 Paludibacter sp.
GCAGTACTAAGTTGTGTGGTATCACTTACAACTCCACAAGTTTTTATGATGGACGTTACATGCCTGCTGGCTAGCCAGGATAATTTGATGGTAGTTGCAGTAATATCTCCTGTGTTTACAATATTAGCCGTCTGATTTGAGAATACATTCTCCAATAAAAAAATATTGGACGTTTTGAAATCAGCATACTTAACACTTCCTTCTTTACTCACCCCTTTTATTCTTGCATATAGCGTCGTATTACTATTAAGTCCGGTTACTGAAACTGTTGCTGTATCTTTATTCATCACCAAAGTATCAATATTACTCACAAAATTATCATAACTGATCTGGACAATATATGTTGCATTGGGTAATGTTGTCCAAACAAATTTCATGGAGAGTCCTTCGATGTCGGTAGTTGGAGTGTACATAATTAGCTGGGGAGAATCTAATTTTACTTCTTCTTTTTGAGTGCAGGACTGAAAAGTAAAAACAAAAAGCAACAATAAGAAAGACAAGTGATATATAAGAATGTTATTTTTCATTGGTGTTGATTTAAAAATGTGCTAATTTGAAAATACTATTCAACAATATGAACTCAAAAATATAATGCGTCATAACAAAGATAACACAACATTAGAAAAGTCTTACTGTAATGCGTCAAACCGTAAAATAAAGGGTTGGACGCTTTTGAAAATAAACACAACCGATTAAGTAAAAATAAAATCGGTTGTGTTTAGAGAATAAATGAAATTTGTTATTTGATAAATTTACTTGCTTTGCCATCAATACAGATAATATACATTCCGTTGGCTAAAGTGCGTGTGTACATTCCGTTGGCTCTGGTTTTTTCGATAAGTAAACCATTGATAGTGTAAAGTTCAATGTTTGACTCGCCAGTTAAAGGAACAGCTATACCCACTGAATTGCTAATAATACGAGGGCTTGTAGCTGCTTCAACAGCATTCAACTGAGTGTAAAAACCAGCTTCAAACGCACCCATTCTTGGAGTTCCACCTCTTGTGATAGTACTATAATCAGTTGTAATACCCGCAATAGCCGTACCCGGTAAGGATATTGTTGCATTTGTCTTATAATCAGCGGCTGAAAGCCCAGCTGTATTCGCAAATAATGGGTCTACATTTTTACTGTTTGCATCATTCCCTGTTTTTCCCGTTACGATAGGTAAAGCTGTTATATCAGTAGCAGCATAATTTCCTAATTTGGTGGCAGTACCTGATGAATAGTAATCATTATAATCGCAGGTAAATGAAGCACCAGTAGTAGTTCTACCGGTAGTTGCAAAAAGTGCGTAATTGGCTACCCAGGTAGCTGTACCTGCTGTTGAACGTGTATTTACTAAAATGTTATTTTGTATATTCTTGATATAGGTTCCTGTATTGGCACTATTAATACAGAAAGATTGAGAATAACCTGTTTCAGAACCACCTATATATATCGTATTGAAAAATATATTGGTAGTGGCAGTACTAAGTGTGTTGGCTTCACATATTCCGTAATACTGGAGCAATTTATTTTCGTTCATGGTTATGATATTGTTGTAGTAGTTAGAAGCTACAGAAGCTGCACTACCTGTAATATTAATACCATAAATTTTCACATAATTACTAACAGCACCACTATTAGGAGCTGTTAATTTTGAAATAAAGTTAGCAGAAACCGTATTTGTTCCAGCTTGTACCAATATTCCATAAAGCACACCAGAACCAGTACCACTTCCGTTACTAATATTGCATATAGTGTTCCCTGTTACATTATTTATACCGGTAGAATTGACTCTAATATTACCATAAGTTAAACCACTAGCATTAATAGCATCAGTATATATACTATTGGCTGTGGTAGTGCTACCCATGTTATTATTGGTAATGTTTGTGGTTCCAGTTCCATTAGTGTAAAATGAAAATAAATTAGGAGAACCGTCTTTGGCAGTTATTGAACCAATTGTATTGTTATCGGCAGTCAGAGTTCCTCCTGTAGAGGCGGTTAAAGCTATAGTTTGAAACCAATTACCGGCAACTGGAGTTGTAACTGTAATAGAACCCGTACCTGTACTTGCTCCAATTGTATTGCCGTTTATGTTTCCGGCTCCAGTAAAACTAATACAAGCACAATCGGCTCTGGCATAACCAGGATCACTCCAGTTGATGTTTTTAATTGTATTATTATTAACTGTGGTAATAGGACTAATACCAACACTAATAAATATAGCTGTAAAAGCATTATCATTATCAGCCGTTTTTGTTAAAGTACCGCTACAATTTGCAGCCGATCCTCCAATAAAGTTGCCCGAAATAGTATGTCCGGTGCAAGGAGTTCCAGCAGCAGCTATAATGGTACAAGCATAACTATCAATTGGAGCAAATGTTGTAGTTTCATAAAAACTATTTCCCGAAACAGTCCAGTTAGTACTAAAATTATAAATACGTAAGATTGTGGAATAGGTCGTTGGTGACATACAGTCCGCAAATTCATTGTTGCTAATCGTATTATTGTCGTTGTTTTGGGATGTGACGCCAAACGAGAAAATAGACATTTGGGGTCTGTTGCCGCCGGCATTGGTTATTTTGTTATAACTGACGGTATTGTTGCTATTTCCAACTGTTGTAGCACCTGCACCAAAGAAGATGGTCGCCATGCCATTCGTAGTGGATGAACCACTAATAGTACAATACTTAACTGTATTGTTAGAAGATCCGCCATTGAATCGAATTGTATTGGCATTTGCACTTACAAAACTATTCGTAATCGTCAAATCTCTTGTTGAACCTGTTACAGCTCCGCTTGCATTATGCAATCTTCCATCTATAACCAGCTGATTTACACCGGACAAAAAGATAAGCGAACCATCGATAGCTCCACTTATGGTTTTTCCCGTTACCGTTGGGTAAATATTCAAGCTTGTCCAGTTTCCACTTACTGCTGATAAAGAAGCAGCGACAGCTTCCGTCGTATTGTCAATAATTTGCAAATTTACCACTCCGCTATACGAGCCGGGATTGGTGGTGTTGATGTCGGTAAAAGCAGCCCCCAACGTTGCAAAATCGGCACCGGTGGCACCTACGGTTTTGGTTACATCGGCTTTTGCCGTCCAGCTGAAAAGACTTAATCCTAGGATTAAGGTAAGAAAGTAGTTTTTTGTGTTCATAATAATAATTTAAAAGATTAGTTTTAAGAGATTTTTTTTTACAGGGTAAACGATAAAAAAATAGGGTAAATTGATTTCAACAGATTCAACTGTTTAAAAATTTTTCATTAAACAGTTGAATACCTGGAAATTGATGATAATTACATGATAAATTTGCTGGCTTTTCCGTTGATGCGGATAATGAAAACACCATTGTCCAAACTGTGTGAGTAGGAATCGGTCGCTTTCAGTTTGTCAATCATCTGACCACTAATAGTGTATAGTTCAATAACAGCATCCCCTTCAAATGTGGCATGAATACCCGTTGAAGTATGAGTCAGGTGATATGGGAAGTCCATTTGATGATCACTTAAACCTGAATAGAGAGCTTCAAAAGCACCCATGCGTGGGTTTGCTCCTCTGGCAAGGCCTAAATAATCGACAAGAATACCAGTTCCGCCAACTCCAGGCAAAGTAGCCGTTGTTTTATAATCCACATCGCTTGTTCCCAAAGCATTGGCAAAGCCTGGATTAATTGCCAAACTATTGGCATCGTTACCAATTTGCTCGGTTACAATAGGTAAAGTTGAGATGTCAATGGCAGCATAATTGCCCAACACACTGGCATTCCCCGAAACGGAATAATCATTGTAATTGCAATTTAATGTACCAGCGCCAAAATTTAGAAATATACCATAATGTAATCCGGTAGCTCCAACGACGGAACTGGAACGTGAACTCGTAAAGATATTATTCCTAAAATTACGATTCAAATTTAAAGGATCTTTACTACTCAGGCAATATGATTTTCCAGTCGAAGACGGGTCAATACCGCTAATATTTACCGTATTAAAATAGAAATTGCTATTGGATGCGGCCGTAGTATTTTCCACTGAAATACCATAAATTGTACTGATGTTATTACCTCCTAACGAAATTATATTGTTCGATACATTGGTAGTTCCTCCAGAAGCAATAAAATCGATACCAAACATGTTATTGCCAGCAGAAACACTGTTTGTGGTGTAGGACAGTTTATTAATAAAGTTGCCTGATAGAGTATTTGTTCCATTTTGGATTCTCATTCCTACAATATACGCTTTTCCATTGTTGGTTAGATTGTTGACTGTGTTTCCAGTATAGGTAGAAATTCCTGCTCCAAGACCTCTAAAACCATAAACGAAGCTGTTAGCTGCTGAACCACCTACAAAAATATTATTCGCAACTGCAGGATTTCCGATGGTATTGCCACTAATAGTTGTTGTTCCGGAACTTTGATTAAAAATTCCGTAGAAAGTCATCCCACTTGCAGGATCCAAGCCTCCCGCTACAATTGAACCGATTTTATTGTTACTAATTGTATCCACACCTATATTAATCAGTTGGATACTATAAAATTGTGACCCATCTCCTCCATTAAAGGTAATTGAACCGGGTGTGTTAAAATCGCCAATAATATTACCTTTAATATTTACGCCGCCCTGAATATTCAATGCATGGAACATTGCCGTGCCGGTGTTCGTCCAATTAATGTTCTTAACTGTATTATTTAATACATTGCTTACAGGACTTGCATCTATATTCATTACCAACGCTCTGAAATTATTATTTGCTTCTGTTTTAGTCCAGGGGGTACCTCCACATTTTGTGGCCGATCCACCAAAGTAGTTTCCGGAAATAGTGTGATTTCCTCCTGATTGGATATGAACTATTTCGTAAGATGCATCTTCGATACCAACAAAAGGAGTTGTTTCATAAAAACTATTGCCTGTTATTGTGAAACTAGCATTCATCTTATCAAGTCGAATGGCCATATTCAGCTGTGTAGGATCTGTTGCGGGTATAAAAAAATCGGCAAAGTCATTGTTGCTAATCGTATTCAATTTATTGGGTGCTCCATTTAAACTCCCAGCTGAATAAACTGAATACATTGGTCTCAACGTATTAGAAACATTGGTAATTAAATTATTACTAATCGTATTATTATTATTACCGCCAATGGCACTTGTAGAACCTAAGGTAATAGTTCCACCGTAGAGATTTGTGCTTGAACCTTTAATAGTGCAGTACTTTACGGTGTTGTTGCATGCATCCATTTTCATTGAAATGGTTGAAGCAATTGCTGGATTAGTTCCACCGGTATTGATAATGGTCAACGCACGGGTGGTGCCAATTTGATTTCTTCGTCCATCAATGGTTACATTATTTGCACCATTTAATGAAATAAGAGCCCCACTAAAATCTCCCGAAATAGTTTTCCCACTTACAGTTGGATATATTTTTAGTGAAGTCCAAACGGTACTAACATTTATACCAACTAAATATGGTGATATTACACCATCACTTGGTTCAATGGTATTATCAATAATCTGTAATTCAATAGCTCCGACATATGCACCGTCGGTATTAGCGTTGATGGCTGCCATAGCTTGTCTAAGCGATGTAAAATCTGCTCCTGTTGTACCTACAGTTTTAACTACCTGAGCTTCGGCCTGCCAGGCAAAAAGACCCAAGAATAGAATCATCGAAAAAGTACGTAATGTTGAATTCATAATAATTAATTTTAAGGGTGAATTTTGGAGATATATTATTATTGAACAAATCAATAAATGCAATAGTTTTATGTTTTTCGGTATTTTATATGTAATACACAAAAGGGGAGATTATCCCCTGCTCAGAAATAATTTATTTTCAAAAAAAATGAAATGTGAATTATATATATGAATTTCTTATTATGGTTGAAGCTTGAAAAATAATAACAATTAATCTATATCTATGCATTAACTTCTCCACAAGTTTTCTCAAAAATAAGAAAACCAAAATGAAACAATCAGAGATTGTAAATAATTTAGAGCCAAGCACCCGACGCCTAAGTGATACTTTAGGGCTCAATAATGCGATATGCACTCTGGCATTGATTTGTTAATAGTAATAAGTAAGGAGTCGCTAACTTTTTAAAATATAATAAAAAAAAATCACTGTCCCAAAATATCTTTTGGAACTAAACAAGATTCTCTAAGCTAATGCGTACTCTTTGAAGATTGTTATCAAAATAACACCTATCAGGTGGGCTGTAAAAAATCAGTATATTATTGAAAATAAGTTCATTCTATTTTATTTATGACCCCCAAACCCCCTATTGGGGGCCTAAGGCCAAGTTTGTGTGTTATCCCTCAAATACTGCGTCTTAAGGCTACTAGTAGGGGTTTGGGTCATAGTTAAGACTAATTTACGAACAAATTATAGGTATTTTTAGAACGAAGATTATCAAAACAACCAGTTAATTTTTTACAGCCCACCTGTCAGGATATAAATTCTGACAGGTGTTATAAACGAACAATCTTAATTAAAAACGAATTATTTGCATTGACCAAAATTATTTAAAAAAGAATCATTAAATACCTCATCTTTTTATATTTATTCAGCTTCATTGAACTCATCAAACCTAAAGGTTTTTAATAATCTTCAGGCTTGATAATCATTAATCGATTCATTAACCGTGAATAATTAATCCTATCAAACCAACTGTTCTCCGCTTACTTGTCGATTAGATTCTTGGGATATCTGGCAGCTGCGTTCAATTTTCCAACATCGCATTGTATAACCAAATTTAATGGTGTACCTGTAGACTCCGTGATATCATCAATAGTGATTTCTTCATTCCCCTGTTTGCCAATAAAAACAACTTGATTACCTTTCTTTACCTGGTCATGTATATCGGTAATATCCACCATTGTTACATTCATGCAAAGGCGGCCAGCTATTTTGACCTTTTGTCCGTGTATCAACGCATATTTGGTGTTTCGTGGTAAGCCATTGCTCCATCCAAAGGGTAAGATAGCCAAATAACTGTCCCTCTCAAGTTGGAAGCTGCTTCCGTAACCAACCACATTTCCCTTTGGAAATCGCATAATCTGACCTATACAGGAATAAAGAGAGAGTATCTGTTTCAACCCATCGGGAGCCTCTTTCACTGTTTTAAGCCCATAGGTGATAGTGCCAAGGCGAACCATGTCAAAGTGCGATTCAGGTACACGTACCGTAAGTGACGAAGCTGCAGCATGAAGTAGTATATCTTTTCTTTTCAATCCACCCGCACTGATTATCCACTCAGCATCGGTCTTGAATTCCGCTACCAATTTCTTCAACGTTTCGAGACTATCAGTATCTGCATTGGCAAAATGTGTCATTATTCCTTTCACGCAAATGTATTTGAGTTTAAGTAACGCCATAATTGAATCCTTAGAACCGGGACAACTCATATCGAAACCATCTCTGGACATTCTACCGGAATTAAGACTTATATGAACATTGATTATTTTATTCTGCTCAGCTCCTAATTTTGAGAGAAAACGACACATATTGAGATTTCCAACCATTTCTTCAACATCTCTATATAATTTAGAATTTGTATGTACAATTGTAAGTTCTTTTGGACTAGCTAAACGAAGCCTGCAAATTGGCAGTTTAATACCCAACGATC
>JBAWXD010000183.1:0-7604 GCA_037144275.1 Paludibacter sp.
GCTGTAAGGATCAGCTTCAGGGTATCTACCATTTTGATTTTGGTCAAAGATATTCCGATAACTGCTCCAACTAACGCTATTCAGGAATAGATTCTCGAGAACAGACACTTTATCATCTGGAAATTGAAAATACGTTCCAGCCGTTAATGTGAGAAAACCAATGATTCCATTGGTATATTCTTTCCCATAATTACCCATATAAATTTGCCGACCAAAACCAGTGTGTTGAGAAAATCCATAATCGGGCTGAACACCTTCGGCTAATGCACCGCTAACAATTGCTAATGCATTGGTTATAATGGATGCTACCTGATTAATAGTAGTTGCATCTTGGTCAACAATGGCACTTGCCATAATATAATTACAAAC
Organism: Paludibacter sp.; assembly: GCA_037144275.1. Classification (GTDB taxonomy): domain Bacteria; phylum Bacteroidota; class Bacteroidia; order Bacteroidales; family Paludibacteraceae; genus Paludibacter. Next base: position 370 of record JBAWXD010000183.1, read on the forward strand.
GTCGGTAGTATTGGCACCGGTGGGTGCATTGGTGTAGGTAGCAATGTTGGCAGTGGTCCATTCATTTCTAAAATACTTCAACATATTGGTATAATCGGTGGGATTCAGAGTTTTTAAATCTCTACCCATAAGCACAAATGATGGATATAAACTTTTAGGCCACCCAATGGATCGCCACCACCAGTTTGTATCGGTTGGATTATGATTCAGCCACCAGTTCCATGCTTTCAGATAGGCATTCAGGTAAGCTGTACTATGATAATTGGTTCCGGAGGTCTGGTAAACTTTGGCTATTTTCAACATTTCGTCCAAATGTTCTCGTGGAGCACCGGTATTGGGTGTAGGTTGCGTGGTCGGATAGGTAGTTACATTCACAAAAGTGCCATCAGAATTCTGGTTACTCAGACTGTAACTGCTCAATCCGGCGCCGAAACTGGTGCTGTAAATGCGGAAGTACATGGTATTGTAATCAGTTGAAGTTTGGGCATTCAGATTCGCAACCAAAAGCGAAAACGATAAAATTGAAATGAATAGAAAGATGTACTTCATAATAATGTTTTTTTAGCCAAATTACAATTTCATAGTAATGCTACTACCCGATTTTACGCCCACTGGCATCTGAAATGTAAGTTCGGTTTGTTTGCCTTTATTACTAATTATCAAATGAATCACCGAGGGATTATTTGTTTCACAAAGTGGATTTGCCAGCGTTATTTGCCCTGAGTTTTCTTTCCACAAAATGGCGCAGGGGGCATCCACCGTAATGGATTTTCCATCGTTTAATTTTAATGTTCCTGCTTCATAAAACATTATTTCCGTCACATTCAGTTTTGTATTTTTAACCGCCTGTACTTTTTCTGTATTGGAAATGATTGAAACAGGGATATTCTTCCCGTATTTTTTTGCTTCCGAAACGGATTCCACTCCCGGTTTTACGGTGTATGCGTAAGTTCCATTTTTGGGATTTATACCATGATTAATATTGGCACTAAACAAACTACTGTCGCAAGCCAACACAAAATTAGAGCTTGGTTCAAGGTTGAAATACCCAATTTTTGCATGCATTATCCAATCCACACTGGCTATCGATTTGGGTTCTTTTAATTGAATCGTTTTTCCTTTTGCCGAATACAGAACTTCACCGCTTGCATTACATTGATTTAGTGTAGTGTACACCGAAGCTTTTCCTTTCGTTTGGCTGATTCCGGCACCCAAACACACAAATTCCTCATCGAAATAAAACCAAGATTTACGGGCTTGTAATTCTCTGCGGTCCAGTATCATGCCACAAGCTCCATAAGTGCTGTCGCTGACGCCTCCGGCATACGAATCTCCGTTCGATGCATTTTCGCCCCAGTTGGGGATGGGAAGTTTCGCATCGTCCTGTTCGGCTGTGATTCCGGGGAACTGGCGGTTGTTGAATTTTTTAAAATAATTGCCATTATATTCTTTACCAGTCATAAAAATGTAATTAGTGCCATTGCCCGAATAAAAATTAAATTCACCATCACCATTTCCGGCTTCTGCTCCCACGGTGCGGGTGGACGACATACGAGTGCTTAACATGTAGTTTGGGCGACGGTTTATCATGTAGTCGAACCGCCAGAACATGCGGTTGCCGCTCAAACTATTTTCGCCGGCGATGCGACTACAAGCTTTTTTAAGTTCAGCTTTTTTGCTACCATTTAGTTTTTGAATTCGGTCTGTCAGTCCTTTTATTTGAGTGTAATACTGATCGGAGCTGTTATACCTGCCCGAATTATTAGGGTCATAATTTTTATTGTAGAAAATCCACTGAATGCCGTTTATAAACAAATCCTGTAATAAATCGACTCCCGGTGTCTGGTATTTTGTGCCGTTGCAATACTCGAGGTAAAACATCATAGAGTTTACAAATTCTTTTCCATAATTTGTAAAATACAACTGCCGTCCTTTGCCACAATGCTGGGCAAACAAATAATCGGGCTGAATTCCTTCTACCGGTTGAATGGTAAGCAATTCGGTCATTTTATTTTTAAAATCCATCATTTGGCTGTCATTCTCCGTTAAGATAGAAGCTGCCAGTGACCCAATAATTATGTCCGCACCATTTGCACCTGTTAATCTTCCGCTTTCTGAGTTTTCATAACTCCAACGCAGGTATTTAATGGTTTTATCAAAAAGCACTTTGTCTTTTTTAATTTCCTGCGCCATTAAAATAATACTTTTTGAAAGCTCTTTGGGGTACGGAATATACCGGTACCACCAGTTGGTAGCCTGATTATTTGTATCAATCCAAAAATTCAGCGATTGTAAATATGCTTTTCTCAGATCGGCGTCATGATAGAAACTGTTTTCTGTGTTTTGGTAAGCAGCAGCCAGATTTATCAGATTCTGAACATGTTTGCGTGGTGACCCATCTTTGGCCTGATAATTAATGCCCTCAAATCCGCCTTTGTCATCCAATTTTTTAAGCAGAGATTCTACTGAACTCTTGGATGGATTAGTCAAGTAATCGCTGTACATTCGGTTGTAAATAACCGAAAAGTCAGATGCAACGGTTTGCAACGTGATGGCAAACAAAGTGAAAGCAACAAGAAATAGTTGAAAAGCGGTCTTTTTCATTTTTTATTCATTTCAATTTTAATAACAGTATCCAGTATATCGGGTTTTTGAGGTGTTTTCCCAATGCGAACAAACAAATTGTCGGTTTCGGTGTTTCCAAACCATGTTTTATAGGTGGCAAGTTCGGCACCTGAATTGAGCATAAATACATTTTTAACTTCCTTCGAATCAAGACCTTTTGCATTCAAATCGCCCAAATATGGATACAACCAGTGTGCATAAATCAGATTTCCTTTTTGGGTGTATCGTCCCCAGTCTTGTCGTTTAAGAGAACTTGCCCCACAACCGTAAATACTTTCACCATTCTTATCCATCCATTTTCCCATATCGGCAAGAATCTTTACACATTCCGCAGGGAAATTTCCGCGTGGATCGGGACCTACATTCAGCAACATATTTCCGTTTTTACTGACACAATTTACCAGACAATGTATCAACAATTCGGGCGATTTCCAGTTATGGTCCGATTCGCTGTAGCCCCAAACACCATTCATGGTGAGGCAGGTTTCCCACGGAATGGGATTATTGTATTTATCCACCAGTGGTGCTTCAGGAATGCCCTGTTCGGGAGTTTCAAAATCGCCCAACGTACCAATTTCACGCTGTTTTAAGCTAACTCCCTCGTTCACTTTCAGGCGATTATCCAAAATAATGCCGGGTTGATTGGTGCGAATCATTTTAACCAGTTCGTTGGCTTTCCATTTCTCACCGGAATATTCGCCAAACGAATAATCGAACCACATTATGTCCAGTTTCCCGTAGTTTTTGGTTAACTCTTCCACTTGTCCGTGCATGTATTTGAGGTAATTGTCCCAGTTGAATTTCCGTTTTGCATATTCTTTATCATCCCTTTGTGGGTGATTTCCCACATTTGGGTAATCGGGATGGTGCCAGTCGATGATGGAATAATACAAGCCCACTTTCAATCCTTCTGCACGAAAAGCATCGAGGAATTCGCGCACCAAATCGCGACCACCAAATTGATTACTCAATTTGTAATCGGTTAATTTACTGTCGAATAAACAAAACCCATCATGATGTTTGGCGGTTAACACAGCATATTTCATACCGGCAGCTTTGGCCGTTTTTGCCCATTTTCTGGCATCAAAATCAGCCGGATTAAATGCATCCACGTATTTTTGATATTGTTCGGTGGTAAGTCGTTCGTTCGATTTTACCCATTCGCCACGACCGGGAACGGCGTACGCTCCAAAGTGGATAAACATTCCGAAGCGTGCTTCGCGCCACCACTGTGTCTGTTTCATCACTTCCTGGTATCTTGCCTGGTATTCTTTGGAAGGCGTTTCTTGTGCAACTAAATTTAATGAAATCATGAGAATGATAAGCCCTACAATTGAATTTCGATTCATATTTAAATTTTAATTGTTACTGGTTTTCCGCAAAATTCTCCCTGAGGCATGTCTACAATGATGGCTTTCCCATTGAGATTCAACATGATTTGTTTTAGAGACTTGTCCATTCGGGGGTCGTTCACCGTGATCGATTTTTCATTTCCGTTGATTTCAATTAACACCACACATGGAACTGAGGCAGTTATTGATATTTCTTTTGCTTTCAACTTTGATTCGGATTGGTAGAATACAACTTCTGTTATTTTTGAATCCCTTGAACGAATGGCCTGTATCAAAGTGTCGTTTTGCAAAATGATGAAAGGCAACTCGTCTTTGGCTGTATTATTTCCGGCATAAACCACATACCCGTAGGTTTCATCTTTTGGTTTCTGACCGTGATCTATCCAAAGTCGCAACATATCAACGCTTGCCGGTAAATCTGCTATTTTTTTATTTTCTTTATTCATTTTTACCCAGTTTGTTTTATGACTTTCACACGCGAACGAGGCATTTTTTGTAAACTCAGGCAGAATGGTATATGAAAATTTATTTTTCTGTACCACCCAAACCGGTTTTCCGTTTTTCAGAAATGGCTGTACTCCTTCAGTAACGGGTATTTCTTTTCCATTACTCAGAATCACAATATCAGCAGTTTTGGCTGTCTGGTCAATGGAAGTACGAATGGTTCCGGTCATTTCAGCTTGCTTATTCGTAATTCCGGCACCCAATGCAATAAAATAATCTCCAATCATAAAATATCCTTTATGTGCCGATATTCCATAAAGCGTCGGATTGGATTGGACTGTTCCTGATTTATCGTTTACACCTTCTTTTTCTGAGGCATTCATTTTTTCAAAAATAAATCCGGCCACTGCATTTTCGCCTTTTGTAGCAGCTCCGGCAAAGTTAAACTTGCTGCAATAGCCACGCCAATTAGTAACAGCTTTTATTTTTTCCATGCCTTCACGAGCTGTAACTCCCGGTGCTGCTGTTACATCCCATGCTCCAAAAATAGCACGGTATTCCTGGCCATCACGTTGAAACAAAGTCATGCCATCATCAGTAAAAAAATTGTATTCATCCGCCACATTCAATGCACTTTCTAAACCATCACACCTCACCGAAGCCATGTTGACTATGATGTGATATTTGTCATTCTTTTTTATCAAATCATCATTATTGAAAAACCAGCGTGTGCCGGTGTAAACTCCATCATTTGACAAATTCATATTGATATCTTTATTATTACCCTCCCGAAGGAGCTGCTTTAATTCAGTGAGTTCTTTTGCTGTAAATGAATCTTTCCAGTCACTTATTATTGTGTTCAACATACCTACGTATCGAATGGCTTTATTGTCATTTTCAAATAAAAAGTTGTGCCGGTCAAGTCCTGGCAGGCTAAATCCTTTAAAATAGTACCAGTTTGCACCCTGAAAGAAATTAAAAAGTGCATTCACATTTTCGCGCGAAAGTTTTTTGGTCCAGGGCGATCCTTTCAAATCGTTGAGCATTGACAGTGCATTGGAAGTACCATCGATAGGATATCCCCACACCAAACTTTGTTTCCCGTGTCCCCAACCTGCGCCATCAGCGGTAAAACCTTCGGTCCAGAAAGCAGTACTAATGGTATTTTGCGAAGTGGTGCTGATGCATTTCTGACTCACATCGGCAATCAGATCAATCATTGGGATGGATTTATACATAAACGCCACTGGCAGCAACGAACGATATGCCAGCGCATTGCCTCCAACCCACCACACATGTTTTCGGAATCGATCAATTTGTACCACATTTTTATCCGTATCGTCTTTTCGTAATGGCTGTGTCCATGCTTGTAAGGCTAGCGTTTTCAGTATATCACACACAGCAACGAGTTGTTCGTTTTTGATTTTTCCTGATTCTACTTCATCCATTTTTTTCAACATACAAAAATAGGTATTCACTGCAGCTGTTGGTATAGCAAAACACGAAGCATGAAATCGGGGGATGGTATTGGAACGACCTATCTCAATAGCACCATAATGCAGGATAGCTTTCAGAAAAACCGAAAATTTCGGGTCAGATTCAGCAAACTTTCCGTTTCTGATGTCTACGGCAATTTTCCAAATCCGGTTGTGTGCTTCTACTAAAAAGTTGGCAACAATATTATCTGTACCGTTGAATTTTTCAAACAACAACTTTTCATTGTATATTTTTGTTTCGAGCTCTATTAAATCGGCAAACTGTCCATCGGCGCTAAGTTGGTCAATACAATCTTTCCCATTCATTTTGCATTTGGATAGTTCATGTTGCCGATAACCGTTCAAAGAAAAGTTGTGTCGGTACTCCACTATAGATTTTTCTTTAACTGCATCTTTTACTTTCTGGCCGTCGGCATAGTACCGATAATAATTAGTGATGGCATATTCAGTTTCTTCTTTTTGAGCAAAAACACCCGTGCTTAATACAATACAAAACAGGAGAAGAGATCTATTGTTGAACTTCATAGATGCTGAATTTATTATGAGTTTATTTGTATGGAATTATGTCGCTTAAAATTCTTTCCCGATACCAGGGATCATTGGCTTTTTTAAGTAAATCAGGCATTTGTTTGCACAAGGACTTAAAAAGCTCTTTGTTTTTCTCAACCGATAAATTGTTCATTTGATATGGATCTTTCAAGTCGTCAAACATCAATACTTCGGTTAATTGGCTGGTCTTCTTATCTATGGTTAGAGCCAATGTATAACGATCGGTTTTTATTCCTCTCGCCACCGGAAAGTAACTGATGGTTTTTTTCTCGGCATTCTTCTTCCCATCGGCATCTCTGATGTATAAAACTGCTTTTGGTGCATTTTTCGTAGGTTTCAGATTGATAAATTCAGCAGACAAATCAGTACCCTCCACGCCGGTTGGGATGCGATCATTTAATCCGGCAAGGGTTAAAAGAGTGGGCATAATATCGGGTGTGGATAACAATAAATTACTCACGTGTGGTTTTAATTTTTCGGGGTAACGAATGATAAAAGGCACATTCATAGCTTCAGTATAGGGTGAATTCTTGGCATCTTCCACATGACTTGCAAGCGTTTCGCCATGATCGGACGAAAAAACTACAATGCTATTTTTATCAAGCCCCATTGTTTTAAGTGTTGAAAGTATTCGGCCAAATTCACGGTCCACTCCACTAACATTGGCAAAATAATAAGGTGCTGCCTTTTGCTTTTTCTTTAATTCAGGATTTACATTGGGACGAATCAACAAGTTGGAAAGCGGAATGTCTTTGTATAAATTAAAGTC
>JBAWXD010000184.1:0-7545 GCA_037144275.1 Paludibacter sp.
AGACATATTTTCTAATTGGCATATTTACCGGTTACATACCCCAATATACGGACAATACTGACATAATTTCAGGTTTTCGGTCTGACCAAATGGAATCTCGGGATTGAATATCTCTTCAAGACAATCGGTCAAATGCGCCTTGAATACAGTCTCGTAACTAGCAAAATCGCTAACTTTTTCATTTAATTCTTTGTTGAATAATTCTGTATTAAAATCGTCCTTAAACAAATCACGAATATAAAATATGCCCGGAGTAATGGGTTTTCCTTCTGCTGCTTTTTTATAGAAAATTCCATACAGAAATGTTTGTAACACAAATTTAGGTCGGTTTTCTTTGTTGTGTTCAAAAACTTCGTCGAGATTTTTGAAATCCAGTTTGCCGCTTCCGGTTTTATAATCGAGAATTCGAAGTTTGCCTTCTTTTTCGTCTATCCGATCAATAAAACCTTTAAGATTTACTTTCAGAAGCCCATTTTGAATTGGATATTGAATGCTACAACGCTCCTCGGAACTAACATAAAGAAAAGGTAAATAGTTTTTATCCACTTTCAAGACTTGTAAAATATATTTTCGAAGTACACTGGCTATCAGTAGATTATTTCCTTCTAAGGGGATGAAAGTTCCTGTTTTACGTTTAAAATATTCGGTATTGAAAGCCCGAAGTATTTCCAAGTTAATTTGTTCTGTGTTTTTAATCATCTGATCTAGGGCATCCGACTGCATCATTTTGCCTTTGAAGGGAAGATACAGGTTTTCCATGACTTTATGAAAAATACTACCAAACATACTGGCTTCAACGGTTTCAAGAACTTCATCGGCTTGTTCTACCACTTCAACTTTTGTCAGGTAAAACTGCAAGGGACAATCAATGTAGGTATTGATAGAACTTGCCGACAATGCAGGGCTTTTTACATCGCCCGTAGTAAACTGAAGCAGCTTTTTCATTACTGCAGGTGTTTTCTCCACCTGAATATGCTGAGCATTTTCAAATCCTATATCAAAGGAAATACTTTTCTTTTTAGGCTGAATCCCGTAATGGTAGTCTAATTGCTGCATAAACCTACTCATTTCGCCGGTTTGCATACCTTCTGTGCGTGAGTCGTATAAAAAGAAAATACGTTTGGCTCTGTGAATAAGTCGGTAAAAATTGTAAGCCGTAATAGCATCTTGATGCTCGGTAGTTGGCAATTCGAAACCCCGACGCAGATTGTAGGGTATAAAGCTGTTGGTGCTACTTTTTTGCGGATAAACACCTTCGTTGAACGAAGTGATAATTAGATTTTCAAAATCGAGTCCCCTAGTTTCAAGAACACCCATAATTTGCAATCCATCAAGTGGTTCGCCGATAAATGGAATTGTAATTCCCGCTGTCAGCTGTCGTGTCAGGCGCACTAGGGTATCTAAATTCAAATCTACTTCTACAGATTTGGCTTTCAAAATATCGGACATTCGGTTAATGGTCACATAATACTGATACAGGAAATCACATTCCAATTGGTAATTATGCGATTCGTCCGAAGCTTGTTGCCAGCCATTTTGCAGACTACGCAGGATTTTAAGTAAGTAAGGTAAAAATGCCTGAGTATCCGTTTGCGGAATAAAAATTGTTGCGAGCAATTCATTTTTAATCAGCTCTTTAGCATCAATGTAAATCCAGTTATTAGTAGTTATTTCGTGTGTCAAACGGTTGGCTTCTTCCTTGCACAAAAGCGAAATATATTGATGATAAAGAATGTTGGAAACGGTTAGGTGATAGAATGAAATTCGTTCACCCGACACCCTCATACGTTTTTGTAATTCAAAGATATGCTCGATTAAACTTGAAACGGGCGTTGATTTAAGCGGAAATCCCATCGTGACATTCACTTTGCCAATTTGTTCGGGAAGGGAATGGAGTAGGGGAACGAGCAAACTTTCGTCGGGAAGCACTACGGCAGTGTTTATCCAGGTAGTTGATAATTGTCCAGAAATATCCGTGCCTATATCATCCTTTGGATACAATTTATTTAAAATCGAATAAACCTGCTTGGTTTGTCCTACAGCCGATGGAACAGCTATTAACTCTATTTCTTTGTCTTGTAAAGATTGAACAATCGGCTCTAAGGGATATTTAGAAGGAAAAACATGCAGGTTTTCAGCGTAAAAGCGGGATGCCGGATTATCTGAATCACGCAGTTCATCTGCATCATAATCCCAGTAAAAATCAGCCTGTCCGAGTTTCTGAAGTTCAGCCATGAGCTTGCGCTCACAGGGATTCAGCGCATTAAATCCGACAAAAACAAACTGTTTACCAACAAATTCAGGAATAGTTTCTTTTGCTTTCAGCCTATCAGTCACATCGCGACAAATCATTCCTTCCGTAGCCGTATTTTCAGCCAGCAATTCAGCCCGAAATTGGTTATAAACAGCTAATAAAATCTTCCAAGTAGCCACAAAGTCTTCCTGCGATTTACCTTCAGTAACCGGAACGAAATTACTCCAAAACTGGTGAATAGCTTCCACCTGCTTGTCGGAAAAAACATTGAAAAGCTGATCTATTTGCTTTAATTCGGTGATATTCGTGAAAAGTTGTTTGGCGTCAACTCTGTATTTATCCACATCGTCAAAATCGGACAACAGCATTTCACCCCAAAACACAAATGAATCAAAGCTTTCGTCGCTGCCACTCTGCTCCTTGTAAATTCGATACAACAGAAACAAATTGCTCAGGCGGTCAGCAGTTTGCCACTTCGAAGCCATTGCAAAACAATCATTAATTGTCAGAATTTCAGGCGAAAATATCGGTTTCTGAGCTATTCCTGACAAATACCTCTGAAAAAACAATCCAGCACGTCGATTCGGAAATACAAAGCTAAAATTACTAATGGATTCCTTTTGTTCGGAAAAATAGAATTGAGCTATGCGGTAGAGAAATGAATTCATAAAATTGGGATTGATTCAATCCACAAATTTACGAATAGCATTTGGATTTCACAAAATCTAGGTAGGTTTATTTAGATTCATAATCTATAAACTTAAAGTTTAATCGATTTTCCAAAACCGAATTTTATGACCAACGAAAGTATTCGTTTCAAAGGGATGATTATTCAGAATATTAATGCCGGGCAGTAGTAACGAAATAATATAGGGCAGGTATTTTTCAATTTTGCTCATAAAATTAGTGTATAATTCAAATTACAAACTATTCACTTTCTTCTTCCAGTATGTGTATTTTTTCAAAACCTCCTGGGGAGCATAGGTATACCATCCGTACCCATCGCGTCGCTCACGGCTTACTTCGGCAAGTGTATAAACAACTTTACTATCGCGGTTACAGAACATTGGACGGTGTGTTTTTAGTTCATAATATCGTGTCCAAATTGGTGCTGCAGTTGAATCGCTAAGTATTATTTTGTCAGCCACAGAAATTTTGAATGGAGTGATTGTTTTTACTGCTGGAATAGTTTTCACTTTTATATTGTAAATTTTGGAAGCCTCAAACCAGGCAACAGCATTATCAACGGCAGCGATGATTTCTTTTGAAGGATGCTCAATACTCATCAAAAAAAGCACCAGACCCGAACTTTCTTTATTACAGATACAGGGTGGCTCAAACTTCCTTGCCCAGGCAGGTTGCAACGTTACTTCATCATACTGTTGACACCAAGCAGTAAGCTTTCCGGCATCATTAATCTGTGTTTTAAGGATACAGTCAAGCCCATTATTATAAGCTGTCTGCAGTTTTGCTTTAAACTGCCTGTCGATAAACGAATATAGCTCATCACCATCCGTTATATCTTTTAAAAGTTGCATGATTCCCAGCATCGCATCGTCGTTATAGGAAATGTGACTGCTGTAATTATTGGGTTCGATAGGGTAATACTGTGGCCAACCTCCATTTTTAAATTGCGCCCTTAATACAAAGTTAAGGCCTTTCAGACAGCCGGTCTTATATTTTTCAACTTTAGTTGCCTGATAAGCAATGGCTAATGCAGCAATCTGTGTATAGGTATTCCCATTGTCGAAGGTGGTGTTTGTTTCAGCTTTTGAAGTCTGAACCAGTTTTTTTTGTTCGGGTGTAAGTATCGCAAAAAAGTCGTAGTTTTTTGGCCAACCGCCATTATTTTTTTGAAATAAGAGCATATTATCAGCAATAGCAGTTATTTCAGTTGGTTTATAGCGTGGTCGGTCGGGTAGGGCGTTAATCACATTATGCTTATCAGCAATGCTGTACCAATGACCTGTATTATCTGAAAATGGGGCATATTCGATAGTTGTAAGCTTTCGCTCAGTATTTTTTTTCTGACTATAAGTCGAACAGGATACTAATATTAGTGTAGCAACTAAAAAAGTTCTGGCAAAATACAGGTTTAAGTTTTTCATGTTGATTCTGGCTAATTTTAACATAAAATTAGCATTAATTACCCTACTGAATGTGGAGAAAATGGCTTAGTTAGTTCACTTTTCGATAAAAATAAATTGACAACTCATAAATATCAGTTATCTTTCACACATCGCACCGAAAATCCGCTCCATTTGTTGTAAGCTCGCTGCTCTATATTGCTTTGGTCGTATCGAATGCTCAAACCAACTGCATAGCGAACTGTATCCGATTGAGTGGTAGTCCACCAGGCGCCGAGTGAATCCATTTTACTAAATGAGCGAAAGTAGTTTACACGGTAACCACCCGCTAAGGCTGCAAAACCCGATGCATTATTTATGGTAGGATAATTGCCTGGCGTTCCTTGACTGAGTGACTGACTCCATCCGCTACTCGAAGCAAGTACTTTAGCAAGTGTTTTGGACGTTGAAATATAGCTGCTTACATTGTTTTCAAGTGTCAACCAATCGTCAGCTGAAGCCACATGCCAGCCTTTAGGTGCAAGTTTGCCTGAATTTACAGCGTACCAGTTATACAAAGCTCCAAATTTGCTTTTGTTGGCCGTAGAATCGTTCTGATACCAGCAATATCCTGCAGTTGATGGGTTTCCCCACGAGGCGCTGTCAGTTATTAGTGATATCGCTGAGTTATCGTTGTAATGGGTTGTGCGTAGGTTTTCTATCATCCAGGTTTGGGTAAGAATGGTTACTGTATGATAAACATTTCCATCTAAATCAGTCACTATGTCACCGAATTTAGGCTCATACACAGGAATACAAGCGCTTATACTCAAAAGTATAGCTGCCAACATAATTCCAAAAGTGTTTTTTGTCTTCACACCTAAATTATTTAATTATTAAGAAACTAACTGCCCCAAGCCCCTAAAAGGGGATGTTTAATTACTTTCGTCTTGTAAATTCTTTTCTGTCAATAAAAATGCAAAATAACTTCGCATCCACTCTCACTTCCTCATTAGTGGCTTGGGCAGTATTTTTTTACTGATATTGAATATAAATCGGTTGTGGTTTTAGTTTTAACAATTCCGGCGGTGTTAGCATACGATGCGGAGCTTTTCTCAGGTCGTTTTTGTAAAACAGCTTAAATCCGGCAAACTGAACAGGTTCACGGTAAATATAACGGATATAGGTACTGTGTTTTAGTATTGGTTCACCCCAACCATCCATATTTATAATAATTTGTACTTCCGGATGAAGTTTTATTTGTTTTGTGTTTCGCAACATACCCTGAGTAAAGCGGTGTACGATTAGAATTTTAGGAGGTAGGTTATTATCCCGAACCAGTTTCGAAAGGTATTCTGAGCAAAAATTTACGTCAGTTTGATCCATCGTTCCTATTTTTCTTCCGGGTAGGCTACCATCTTTCAACGAAAATTCAGGGTCGATTCCCAAATGTACCTGTGGCATTTTCAGATATTTCTCCAACAAAGGTACTTCTTCTCTTACCGAGCTATGAGCTACCTGAACATCTAAAAATACGATGGCATTTCCCATTCGGGCAATAGCCATTGCCGAATCAATCTGCCGTTGAGGCATACGCATGCGGTATTTTCCATCTTTTCCAGGACTGCCTTGTGCCACTACTGCAATATAATGAATAGCTGGCAATACCTTTGTTGTTGGGTCGGCATTTTCCCAGGCTTTAAGCTCAATATTTAATCTTCTCCACAATTCCTTTGGCGGGTATTCACCCAATACACCCATTTTCTTTGAATATAAATTGCCGTAAAAGGCAACAATCCGTTTAAATGGAAGAATAGCTCCATCCAGTGGATAAATATGTGATTCAACAGGCCACAGACCGGTTGTATCTCCATTGGCCAATGCCTCCTGTTTATTGTTATAGGCCAGCGTATCTACTTTTGTAATTACTTTTTCCTGATTTTGAACCGTAGGCTTTTCGCCCGTTTTTGTCTCTGTTTTAGATTTACATCCACTTAGAATAAAAATTGCAGTAAGGGCTAAAGGAAAAAGGAATTTTCTCATTTTTATTATTTTGAAAAATATGTTCCAAATTATTTAAAGCATTATGATACTCCAATGTATAAGCAGTTGGGCTTATTTTTTTTCAATTCCGCAAAACTACGTATAACTATTTATATTAGAAAGACTATGTTGATAAGTTTTTTCATATAAAAATTCTTATTCTGACTGAATGTAAAAGCAAATAAGCTCAACTATGAGAACTCTGCTATAAATTTATTTATTTTAGAATTTTCGGGAGTGCTAAAAGTACAAACCCGAAGAGCTTATTTTCTTTTGAGTTCAATCACCGTTATTTCCGGTCGTACGCCTACATACATAGGGAGTCCTATATAACCGATACCCCGATTAACGTATAGATACTGATTATCAACCACATATAATCCGGCCCAGTATTTAAACACTAAAGCTGCCGGCGAGAACAATCGTTTTCCAATCCAAATCCCTAATTGTCCGGCATGCGTATGACCTGATAAGGTTAAAGCAATATCTTTATGTTGGTGTACTTCGGGGTCCCACTGCGAAGGGTCGTGTGTAAGAAGTATTTTAGGTGCTTTCGTGTTTATGTTGGCCAGTGCTTTATTTAAGTTACTATAATTGGCACGTTTAGAACTACCATAGTTTTCTACACCCACTAACAGAATGCTGTCTGAGTCACATTTCAGATAAATGTGTTCATTCAGTAAGAGTCGGAAACCAAAATTTTCGATACTTTGTCGAATATCTTTCCTGTTTTTAGCCCGAACCGAATCGTTTTTCCAGCTTGTATAATCACCATAATCGTGATTTCCCAGAATGGCATATTTCCCATCACGGGCTTTCAGTTGCAGGAAATAAGGCTGCCAGCTGGATGTTTCCTCTGCAAAATTATTCACCATATCACCCGTAAATACTATAATATCAGGCTTTTGCTCATTTACCAGCTTTATGACAGTTTCCAGTTTATGGAATTTGTGATTCCAACTTCCCAAATGTATGTCCGACAGTTGCACAATTCTGTAACCATTGAACGAAGCCGGTAAGCCCCGGATAGGAACCTGAATATGCGTTACATCGAAGTTTCGGGGGGTAATATAGGCACCGATCAACATGACTGCTACAACATACACATTCAGTCCAATTCGGACTATATTAAAATAAATATTTTCACGCTTGAATACTTTTTTATAAATATATTCCAGGCTA
>JBAWXD010000185.1:0-7517 GCA_037144275.1 Paludibacter sp.
CCTGTTTGAGCGACGAAGGAGCGAGTTTGGACGGTTTCAGCCAACTGAGCGCAAGTTTTTCGAGCGAAGCGGGCGTAGTCTTGAACTATATCCGATAAATCGGATTGTTCCATTTGCTTACTTTTTGTTTCAAGACAATTGGAGCGAAGCGGAAATCGCCGACACCAAAATAAATAAACACTCCGGAGGCAAAACTTAAGTCGGGGTTTTAGGGGCGGAAGCACCTGTTGTAAATCATTGACATACTACACAATAACAAGTTCTGCTAAATTTTTATCATGTATTAAGAAGTTAGATTATTATTGATTATGAGGATGTCTAATACCTTTTTTTGGAACGCTAATTACGCAAATGGCACAAATGGCCACAAATATCATCTTTACAAATACCACGATATCAACAATTTATAATTTGCGTTCTACTTTCTTTTTGGACACCCTCATTTATTTAATAAAATATGACATTATATTATGTTCATTACTTATGTACAGTTGTTATAACTTTGGCATCCCCATTGGGTCTTCACAATCACACACAAAAAAGTCCCCGAATGTTCGGGGACTTTTCAATTTATGCCTGATTCGTTTTAAACGGATCGTTGTTTAAATACTCAGGGGTTTGCAAATGAGTTTCCCCCGGTGCCGGTGGAGGTGTTGATTCCAATTGCAAGGAAATTTCATTATCAAGTATAACACGCTCAATCAATGGAGTGCTATAATTCCTTTTTTCGGTTGATTTGTTCGTAGTATTCATAGCCTGTGTTATTTATTCGTTGATAATTACTTTTTTAGTTATTTTATTTCCGCTAAGATCGACAGTTACAAAGTAAACTCCCGAACCAAGTGAATTATTAAGTACGGTTGTATTTCCGCTCAGTTGCCTGGCAAGCAATTTCTGCCCCAGGGCATTGTAAACAGCCACAGTGCTTTCTATGCCCGAATTTCCATTCACAACTATCTGATTGGCACCGTTTACCGAAACCCAAACCTTTTGACTTGCATTATCGTTTAAAGCGGTTGTAACTGAAGGAGCTTTGAATATCAGCGCAAAACGGCTGGTATTATTCGACGTAATCCCCGAACTAAAACTATAGCTGCTACCATCGCTTAAGTCTGCAATGACCGGATTATTTATATCCAGATAATCTTTCAGTATCAGCTTTGTTCCGACAACGAAATTGCTTATTTGTGAAGCTTTAATGCTGAATGTTCCTGCTGTACCTGTTGTAAAACCAAGAGGCATTTCGGTATCAACCGGAATAGCATTCATACCGTTTATTGCAAGCTGTTCAGTATTAATCTGTGTATAAATTTCGGGTATTGAAGCACTTCCATTCGACATTTTTTGGGAATCGTAGGCATCATATCCATTCAATGCATTCGGGTTAGTATAAAGTAATGTTTCATCACTATTAATTCCATTTGATACCTGAAGTCGAAGTGCGGGCTGCAAGCTTGCAAACTGGTTTTTCACTTTCAGTGGATTAACCGTATCATTTAATGCTGTAGCATGGGTACGATAGCTGTTGTTGAAGTTTATAGAGGCCGATGATAAAGCGGTGCTAACATGCACCCAGAAAGACTGCATAGGTGCAACGGTTCCCGAAATATAATTTACGTTAGCACTATTATTAGTCCCTATTTTTCCTGCGGTATTATAGGTATCAAAATAAAAGGTTGTTGTTGCATTTTTTTGGGTACGATACCAGATTGATTTGTCGAGATTTGCAGTTGAATTTACAAGAGTTGAAGCGTAAAGATACGAAGGATATGGATTTCCAATCAGATTATATCCCGCATGGTCAGGGGCAGCAGTACTTGAAACAGTAAAGCTTGGAGTAGTTCCGGTATTTAGTTGACCACCTGTAAAGTTAAGGGTAACACCATCAGCAGCCGGTTTTACAACATAACCATGTCCCGGAGTTAATGCTGTGGCATTGCTTGTAATTGCTGTCCATCCGTTAGTTCCTCCCAAAGTTTCGTTATACAAATATAGCAGATTTGAACTACCTGCCGGGTCTACTACACTGGCTGTTGCTCCGCTTACCGGCGATGACATATACCAGTTACGTGATTTACTAAGATATTGATAAACATTGTATGTTCCACCTGCAGCAATTGTAGTTGGCGTTAATATAGTAGCAGTACCTCCACTGGTTGAGAGTAAATTTAATGTTCCACCATTTGTCAATGTAGTATTTACAGTCAATTGTTTACCGGCACTGACATTTAAAATTCCACTTGCATTAATTGTCAAATTACTTACCGTACTTAAACTGGAGGTTAAAGATAATCCGGCAGTATTATTAACCGTTAATGTTGTAATAGTAGTTGAAGCTGGGAATTCATTAGCGGGAGTAAGTGCATTGGAACCATTATAGGTCAAATTCACAGAACTTCCAAAAGTAGGAACTGCAGATAATATTCCATCAGATTTTACAACTGTAGCAGCATTTGCAAGTGTCAAATAAGTTGAATTGGTTAATGTACCTGAAGTTAGAGTTAGCGTTGATACTGTCAATGCTTTATCCAAAGTAACGCCTGAAGAATTGTTGATTGACAGGCTATTCATATTACTGATCGTTGCTGAACTACCCGGAAAAGTCTGAGTTGCAACACCTTGTAAAATAATGGTACCTTGATTATCAATAGTTCCACCAGAAACCGAATATGTTCCGGTTATGGTTAGTGTTTGTCCGGCATCTACTTTTAAGGTGCCAGATGTCATTGTCAAATTGCCAATGGTTTGAGATTGTGTAATTTCAAGAGTTCCACCACCAATAGTTACTGCATTACCTGATTTCAGTGCACCTCCCGTAGCATCAAGTTTTAATGTACCTCCATTAATTGATGTAGCACCTGTGTAAGTATTAACAGCAGAAAGAGTCCAAGTACCAGCATCAGCTTTTGTCAAAGTTCCAGAGCCTGTACCAATAACGCTTGCAACGCTACCTCCGACACCACCACCTAAGGTAATTCCAAATCCTGAACCTGTTATAGTTCCTATATTTGAAAGAGCTATTGTACCTGTGCTTCCATTGATGGTAGAAGCACTTCCTAAAGTCAATAATCCAGCATAAGTGGCTGCACTTGAAGAACTATTATATAAAGCCCCACTACTTGAAACTCCGGTACCATTAATGGTCAGAGCTTCTGATGTAGAATAATTTGTACCATTCATATCAATAGCACCACCGCTATTAATACTTGTTATCCCATCAGTTGTTCCAAGTGCTTGGGAGTTCCCCAGCTGTAAGGTTGCATCACTGTAAACTGTTGTTATACCTGTGTAGGAGTTTGTTTGGTTTAAAAATACTTTTGTACCTGCAGCTCCTCCTACATTTACTACATTAGATGATGTTGTGGAAGTAGAGGAAGATGTTGTTCCATCTGATATTAAACCGGGAGTATAAGTTCCGGAGCTAGAATAATATCCTAAATTTACAGATCCGTTAGCGTTATGAGTAAAAGTTTGTTTCCAATAAATATTTGAATTACCTGAGCCATTAAAGTCGTCCATCAAAAATAATGAGAAACCATCAATATTTGCGCCTGCAGCACCATTCATTGTTAAATTATAAAGTCTATTATTAAATGTGCCATCTACAAAAAGCTCAACATCACAAGTTGTATATGATGTAATGAAAATTTTAAACATATAAGTGTGACCGGTAGAACTAACAGAATAACCTAACGATGTACTTCCTGCTGAATTATGAACATTCCAGCTACCAGTAGTTCCAGCAGCATCTATATATAGTCTGCTATTACTAATTCTGTTAGCCCAACTACCATTTGCAGCGGTAGCATTCAGTGAGAACCCAATTGATCCGAAGGCAGCGGTAGCATAAACTGACATTGTTACAATATCACCGACCTGTAACGAACGTGTTGAACCTGTATTATCACCAGCGGTTTTGAAATTTCTCCAGACAACAGATTGTTTATTACCATTTGTATTGGCATACATACCTAATTCAGCAGTACCACTATTTGCAAATGAACCAGCACCAGGTGAAGCATCATAAAATGTAGTATAGTAACCCGTATTACCCAAGGTGTAAGTTACCTGTGCATTAACTTCAAAAATATTGCTTACTAAAAATAAAAAAGTTAATAACAAGCAATTAATAATGAAAGTAATCCTTCTTGTTTTGTAAGCATTTCCACTATCCCCTTGTAAATTCCGTGTAAAAATTCCTTTTTTCATATTCTCCAAATTTAAAAGTTAAATAATTAAATGATTGAAAGACAAATTTATGTGATAATATTAAATTATAACACTTTTTCGCATAAAATTTTTCATAATTTTTATGCAAACGTTTGCAAAGACATAGCTCGCTGACTCTGTGATAAATCACAAGATAATAATGACTGGAATTCTGAGTAAAAAAGACCTGGATTTGTGGATATATGAATGTAGAAAGGCTGGCAAAACTATATTTTTTACTACACAAGCCAAAAACACAAAGAATCCCTGAAAATTCAGGGATTCTTTAAGATTATGCAGTGTTGCCGGAGATATTATTTTAAATAACTATCGGCTTTTGCACCCAAAGCTAGTATTGTTGGCAAAAAATCAGTTGTGGCACAGTGTATAATGAATTCATATCCATAAGGGAAATAAATAAGGTAATAAGGTAAGATTACATTGTTTGGGTTTTTCTACTAAGGTTGAAAAAATTTAAAAATAAGGTTTCAAATTATATATTAGCACTTATTTACAGCAGTTTATCCATATTAATAAATATGAGTCTGTATCTTTAACCTTAGTAGAATATTATTGACCCCCTAGATTTCAACCTTATTGAAGTTAGATTTAGAATAAAAATTTCAATAAAAGCAATAAAAATACCCGAACAAGTTCAATGGAAAAATCTAATTGGGTGCAAAACCCGATAGTCATTTTATTTTAACCCAACTTAGCTTTAAACGGATCGTTATTAAAATACTCCGGAATTTGCAGATGGACTTCACCCGGTGCCGGTGGTGGTGTTGATTCCAATTGTAAGGAAATTTCATTATCCAGTTTTACAAGCGCCACCACTGGAGCAATGTAAGTGCGTTTTTCTTTGGTTGTCATTAGTATTCGATTTTGGGTTTTGTTATTTCAGAATTACTTTTCGGGTTATTTTGTTTCCGGCAGAACTTAGCGTCACCAGATAAACTCCCGGTACCAAGCGTGGGCTATGAAGCGCTTTAGCAGTTGCCATGACATTAGTTGACAGCAACTTCTGCCCTACTTCATTATAAACCGTTACAGTCGTATTGGCATCAGAAAGTCCATGCACAATAATTTCATTCGATGCATTGCTCGAAATCCAGAAACTACCGTTATCCAATGAGTTTAACCCATCGGTGACCGACGGTGATTTGAAAATCAGCGCAAATCGGTCGGCGCTCGAAACCTGATCCGAACTAAAAGTATAAACAGCATCAGTAGTCAGTTCCTGATCCGTATTCAGCAGTTTATCCAGTAGGAAAATCCGTGTACCGGCTGCGAAATTGCTTATTTCAGTGGCTTCTATCGTAAAGTTATTCGACTGTCCGGTACTGAATCCCAATGGCATTTCAAGCCTCGATGGCAAAGTTTTCATCCCGTTAATCACGAGCTCTTTCGTTCCTGCCAGTGTGTAAATTTCAGGAATGGCTGCATTGGCATTGCTCATTTTAGGTGAATCGAAAGCATCAAAATCGTTGGAAGCATCAGTATTTAAATACACGACCGCTTCATCCGTTTGAATAGCATTAGAAACCTGCAAACGCAAAAGTTGCTTTATAGATTTTGTAGCAGACGGTAATTTAATCGGATTGGCCGACCCATTGCCATGCGAACGCATTGCATTATTAAGTGTAACTGTTCCGCCACCTGTATTTGCCAGAACCCAGAATGCCTGCATAGGTGCAATATATCCGGAAGTTGAACTTGGAGTTCCCACATCACCGGTAGCATTGTAAGTTTGGAAAGTGTACGAACCACCAGTTTTGGTACGATACCAGATAGTTGGTTGCAAAATAGTAGCATTAGTTGAATTCAAATACAATAATGCCGACCAGTTCAGGTAGGAAGGATAGGGATTTCCCAACAAATTATAACCGGTATACGTAGCACCCAAGGCTGTTACAGGAACTTGAATTTTTCCATTATTCAGATTTCCAGAAATATTCCAGGTAGTAGTTCCGGCAGTCGAAGCGGTTGAAATATAACCAACGCCCGGAACTAAATCCGCACCATTGCTTAAAGTCGTCCAGGCTACATTGGTTTCATCTCTTTTTAATATGGATGCACCAAAAGTAAGAGCCGTAGTGGTTTTAGCACTAACCGGAACTGATACATACCAGTTACGATCTGTAGCCGCAATATACTGATTAACAGTACTTGCTAAAGTTGGTGGTGTGTCGGCACTATTATTATCAACATACGAAGCAGAAGCAGTTGCGGTATTCTGAAGCGTTATGGTTGAGTTCAGCACTTTTCCATCCGCTAAGCTTAGCTGGCCACCGGCTGCAACTGTAATTGAATGAACCGTTGTTGGAGAAACATTATCTACCGTCAGGAGCACGCCATTCGGAACAGTCAAATCGGTACCCGGCAGCAAGCTTGACGAACCAATACTTCCTGAAACAGCATCGGCTGCAATAGCGGTGATACTAAACGCTGTAGCAATTGAACTGGCTGCGTTATAATTAGCATCAGTTGTAACCGAAGCAGTTACAGTATAACTTCCTACCGCAGTTGGTGCTGTAGAGCTGGCAGCATAAGTTGTTCCGCTTACCCCAACATAACTGTAGCTTACTGTACCTGTTGAAACTGTAGTTACTGCATTAGGACCCTGTGCTGAGGCATTGTAAGTATAAGAGCCAACCGTTACAGTTACTGTTGTATTTGCTTTAGCTATTGTAAATGCTGTAGCACTTGAACTGGCTGCATCATAACTGGCATCAGCTGCTACAGAAGCAGTAACGGTATAAGTTCCAACAGCACTTGGAGCTGAAGTTGAACTATAGCTTGTAGCTCCGGTACCAGTATAAGAATAAGATAACGAGTTAGCTGAACCGGTCTTAGTAAATGCAGGCGTTTGAGCAGAACCTGTGTAGGTAAAGCTGTTTGTACCGTTTAAAACAACACTGGATGTATTTTTTGTTATTACATTAACTACCGGAGTAGAATTTGCACTGGTGCTATTTCCACCAACAGCACGAACACGGTAATAATAAGCTGTATTTGCTGAAAGACCAGTAACATCTGAATTTGTTGTAGATTGACCTGTAATTGGTTTTGCATTATATCCGGAAACAAACGATGGAGCTAATGTTGTATAACCAATCGAAATATCATCTATATATGTAACTGCTGCACCATTTACAAATTGCATCTGAACTGACGAACTGCTTTCGTTAACATTAACAGTATATTGTGCCATTGTTGTTGTTGGTGTTATTGTCTGAACAAATGTTGTGACACCAGAAACTATTTTATTAACTGTTAAAGATGTGGTAGAGCCACCCCTAATTGCC
>JBAWXD010000186.1:0-7513 GCA_037144275.1 Paludibacter sp.
ACTTCGAAATGAAACTGAAGTCCGAGAACATTTTCTTGGTAGATAAAAGCCTGATTCGTACATACTTCAGACTCAAACAACCGAATACTTCCGGTGGGTAAATCAAATGTGTCGCCGTGCCAGTGAAAAACCGGAAATTTAGGAATAAAGCTCTTTAAAATCGGATGATTCCTGTTTTCAAACACTTGTTGAATGTCAAACCAACCAATTTCTTTTTGATTGTTAGAAAAAACCTTAGTACCAAGCACTTCGGCTATAAGTTGTGACCCAAGACAAATTCCAATAACAGTTTTGTCTGAATCAATCGCCTGCCGTATCAATTTTTTTTCTGCTTTCAACCAGGGAAAATTTGATTCATCATAAACACCCATAGGACCACCCATCACAATAAGCCAATCAAAATCTTCTAATTCCGGAAGTTTGCTGCCTTCGTATAATTTTGAATAGCTAACAGAATGATTATTCTTTCTAATCCAGGTTTCAATGCAACCTAAGCCTTCGTAGGACACGTGCATTAAAGTATGGAGGGTGAGTTTTTTCAAGGATTTGTGAATTTTTCAGGAATCGCTTTATTTTGTAATTCGGACAAAACTATTGATTGTTGATGGCTTTTTCCATTGCCATGCTATCCTGGACATTATTTATACTGTCATTCTGAACATCAACAACTTCAACTTTGGACTTTGTTTTTGTCTCCAATTTATGCTTGTAAACGAAATTAATTACTATAACTCCCAGAATAACTAATATCAGTAGACCTAAAAGCAACTTGTTACTTGTTTTCATAAGCTTGGAAATAAATGTATAAACCCGGCTAGAATGACTTTTTTTGCAAAATCGAACAATTTAATTTCATTCGTCTTATTAGAATCCTTCTTTTCAGACAAACAATACTCCTCGGTGTAAAATGGATTAATTGAATAAAAAGCAGACGCTGGTTTAGTTATATTATTCAAGAATCCAATTCCAACTATAATTATAACAATTAATGCTTTCGAAAGTTTTTTTGCTGTTTTCATTTTTTTTTTTGATAATATTTGAAATAGGCGAACTATACTTCACGTTCTGTTAAGCGAAAATAACTTACAATCCATAAAAATGGGATTAAAATAGAACTTCCATAAACAAAAGCACTTTTAAAGACCGTAGGAATTGTAAAGTCATTGATTACAACAAACATGGGTATTAAAGCATTCGATATGTACTTTACATCCCAATAAGTTTTAAAAAGAATCAATTGGAGCAAAAACATGGCAAATCCGAAGCCAAAAATGCTGAGAAATGTTTTAGTTATTACATTATTCTTAAAGTACAGTGAACCAACCATGAACAAGGCCTGTGAGAAAGCAAATAATCCAAAAACAGACCAAAACACATTATTGACAACCGGATGTAAAATGCCGTTAACATTAATAATTGAAGTATCAATAAATAAATCCCAGTTGACAGGAACATCTATTCTCAAAATGAAATGGTATGTCAATGAAACTAACAGATTACCTATAGAATATGATAAAACAGTCATTCCTAAATGATAAAATGTATTTAGAAAAATGCTGGATACCAGTTTTTCAGTATGTGTAGCCGGAATAAGTAGAAAATGCAAGCTGTTCGACCCTTTCAACAAGTCCTTTTGAAGCCGGATAGAATATATCAATCCGCTTACAAACAAAACTATAAGCACAAATACCCGATTATCCAAGACCGTGAATGTGAAGATAATAATGCACCAGAACATAATCTCACGATGTAGATTTTCTAGAAAATATCGTTTGAGCAATAAACCAAGGCGGTAGAAACTAAATGTGTTAATCATAATATTCACTTTTGAATTAAGTTTTAAATAATTCTTTGATTCGGTGATGATCCGAAATGACTGCATTAAACAGTAATTCTAAATCCATCTTGCTTTTTTCTACGCTTTTATTTTCTAAAACCTGATGATAACCAGTAGACGTTTCTTCCGAATAAATTAAATTTTTAGTAAGCTCTTGATTTTCAGTAGTATTAAAAATTAATCTTTTATTTATCTCGTCCGTTGTTTCGTTAAAAATGATATCGTGGTTTTCCATAATAATCACATTGTCAACGATATCTTCCAAATCGAGAACCTGATGGGTAGAAATTACGATACAACATTTATCATCAATAACCGATGCCATCATCCGTCTGAATTGCCTTTTCGAAGGTATATCAAGACCATTGGTTGGCTCATCTAATAATATTAACCTGGCTTTTGTAGCAAGACCAAAGGCAATATAAAATTTCTTTTTCTGACCGTAAGACAATTCGCTGATACTTTTGATTCCTGAATCAATTGAAAATTCATGCAGGTAATTGTGAAATTTTGTCGCGCTGAAATCAGGATAGAAAGGAGTATATACATCGTTGTACATCTTGATACTCAAATTTGATTCAGGTATTTCCTCCGGGAGTAGGAATATATTCTTCAGCATTTTTGGATCTCTTTTTTTAGGTTCGAATCCCTCAACACTTATTTTGCCATGCAAAGGAAACAACAAACCTGAAATGAGTTTTAACAAGGTGGTTTTCCCTTCCCCGTTTTTGCCTAATAATCCATTAATACTCCCTGAATTAAGTACTAAATTAAAATTTGACAATAACTTTACTTGTTTTTTGTATCTAAATTCCAGATTACTAATATTGACAATTTTCTTCATCTCATTTCGGTTTATAAAAAAAAGAAGGGCAATTACGAATAGTTTTTTTTACTACATGCAAATATATCATATGTGATTAACTTTTCAAATTATTTTACGTTAAATTAATGATTAAATTTGAATTCGTTAAAATATGCTCATAATTAAATGCTTATTTCAGTTTTTATTAATTTAAACCTGGGCTTAATTTCAAGTTTAAAAATGCTTACCTTTGCAAATAAATAGGATTAAAATCCGGTTTAATACAAGATAAAATGCATTCAAAACAAGAAAAACTCGAGCAGTTTGATCGATTGCTCGAAATAATGACTGAGCTGCGGACAAAATGTCCGTGGGATAAGGAACAAACTTTCGAAAGTTTACGCACACTCACCATTGAAGAAACCTACGAACTGGCCGATGCCATTATTCGGGACGACAAAAAAGAAATTCGTAAAGAACTGGGTGATTTATTGTTACACATTGTCTTTTATGCTGAAATTGGCAGCGAAACCTTCGACTTCGATATCTACGACGTGTGTCAGGGACTTTGCGAAAAGCTTATTTACCGTCATCCCCATATTTTTGCTGACGTGGAAGCCAAAAACAGCGAAACCGTAATGCAAAATTGGGAAACACTAAAGCTGAAAGAAAAGGGGGGAAATAAATCGGTTTTATCCGGCGTACCAAATTCACTTCCGGCATTAATTAAAGCACACCGTATTCAGGACAAAGCCCGCAGCGCTGGTTTCGATTGGGAACATCGTGAACAGGTGTGGGATAAGGTGCAGGAAGAAATCAACGAGTTTAAAGCTGAAATTGCCGCGATGGACAAAGACAAGATGGAAGCCGAATTTGGTGACCTTATGTTTAGTCTGGTAAATGCAGCCCGCCTTTATGATATTAACCCCGAAAATGCACTGGAACGCACCAACCGGAAGTTTACAAGTCGTTTCAACTATCTGGAGTCGAAAACCATCACTATTGGTAAAGACTTAAAACAAATGACGCTGGCTGAAATGGATGTGATTTGGGATGAGGCGAAGAAGAATGAAAGAAATCTGATTTAAAACACAATGGAATCAAAAGAACTTAAATTTGGTTTTTCTGAAATTGATTATAAATGGGATTCAAATATTAGAGTTTCAATTATCCCATCGTTTCTTTTTTACTATTTTTCAATTTTTCTTACTGATTCACCTTCTTCAACGATACTTGCATATATCCCTATGTATTCATTTTATGTATACATTGTTTATTTTATCATTTATAGTGCATACCTATCATCAGTAAAGAAAAAATACAAATTGAATAAAGTTGATCAAATTAGAATTCCAATAATTTTAAAAATAATTCCAATTATTTTAATCAGTTTGATTTCAATTGATGTTTTTCTATGGAGTTTTATTTCTTAAAAATTATCATTAATGCTTTATCCTTCTCATTTTGAACAAAAAATAGATTTTATCAGTATTCGCCAATTGCTGAAAGACAAATGTGTGAGTACGTTAGGTGAAGAAAAAGTCGAGGAAATACAATTCTCGTCTGACTATTCCTATATTATACGCCTGCTTAGTCAGACTGATGAGATGCTGCGTGTACTCACTACCGATGCGGACGAATTACCGATTGGCGATTTTTACGATGTGCGTCCGGCTTTATCCAGAATTCGGATTGAAGGTTTATTTTTGGATGAATTAGAAGTCTTCGATCTTCGCCGGGCATTGGAAGCCGTGAGACGGTTGGTGGCATTTCTCACCAAACACGAAGCCGAAGTATATCCACATTTACATGAGTTAGTCAAAGGCATAGAAACTTTTCCGTTGATTATTATTCGCATTGATGGCATTCTCAATAAATTTGGAAAAATAAAAGACAATGCTTCCAACGAGTTGGCACGCATTCGTAAAGATGTTTTTCAGGTTCAAAGTTCGATCTCTCGCACATTGAATTCCATTCTCCGTCAGGCAAAAGCCGATGGCTATGTAGAAAAAGACGTGGCTCCAACCATGCGTGAAGGTCGATTAGTGATTCCGGTTTCGCCTGCTTTTAAGCGTAAGGTAAACGGTATTGTTCACGACGAATCGGCTACCGGAAAAACGGTTTTTATCGAGCCTCAGCAAGTAGTGGAAGCTAACAATCGTCTGCGGGAACTGGAAGGTGAAGAACGACGTGAAATTATGCGCATTTTGCTGGAATTTACCAATTTTGTGCGTCCGCATACCGAAGAGATAGTTACTTCGCAACATTTTCTCGGACAAATTGACTTTTTGCGAGCCAAAGCACTTTTCGGATTGGAAATCAATGCCATTAAACCACGCGTTGATGATTGTTGTCAACTGGAATGGGCGAAAGCTATTCACCCGATTTTATTCCTTTCGCTCAAAAAACAAGGAAAAGCAATAGTTCCGCTGGATATAACATTGAACGAAAAGCAACGGATTCTATTGATATCCGGACCGAATGCCGGAGGTAAATCGGTGTGTTTGAAAACAGTGGTTTTGCTGCAATTTATGCTTCAGTGCGGATTGCTGGTACCACTTAACGATAGTAGTCGCGCCGGCATTTTCGAGCGGTTGTTTATTGATATTGGCGATGAACAATCCATAGAAAACGATTTGTCGACTTACAGTTCGCATTTGCTGAACATGAAATATTTTATCCGAAACAGCAACGAAAAAACATTGTTGTTGATAGATGAATTCGGAACAGGAACTGAACCTTTGATTGGTGGAGCTATTGCCGAAGCCACATTGGAACGTTTCAATCGCAATCTGTCTTTTGGAGTGATTACAACCCATTATACCAACCTGAAACATTATGCAGAAGATGCAGTAGGAATTGTAAATGCTGCTATGTTGTACGACCGTCAGCACCTTCAACCATTGTTTCAACTCAGCATAGGTAATCCTGGAAGTTCGTTTGCAATCGAAATTGCACGTAAAATTGGATTGCCCGAAGATTTAATTGCCGAAGCTGCAGAAAAAGTAGGAGCGGAGCATTTAGACTATGACAAGCATTTGCAGGATATTGTTCGGGACAAACGTTATTGGGAAAATAAACGCCAGCAAATTCGCCAAAAGGAAAAGAAACTGGAAGAAACGCTGGAAAAATACGAGTCTGAAATTTCTTCTATCGACCGTCAGCGTAAGGAAATTACCAATAAAGCCATAGATGAAGCCAAAAACCTGTTGAGCGAAGCCAATGCGAAAATTGAGAATACTATTCGTCAGATTAAAGAAGCGGAAGCCGAAAAAGAAAAAACGAAAGCAGTAAGGAAAGAGTTGGATGATTTCAAGAGGAAAATAGAAGAAACTGCTCCTAAATCCTCTAAAGGGGACTTGAAGAAGCCAACCCTACAAATTATCAAAAAGAATATTGAACGAACATCTCCCTCTCCTTTGGAGAGGTCTGGGGAGAGCTTTATGGTGGGGTCTAATGTTCGCCTCAAAGGTCAAACAGCTACCGGAATAATTATCGAAATGCAGGAAAAGCAAGCGTTGGTGGCATTTGGAAATTTGAAATCGACTGTGAAACTGAGTAAATTAGAAGCAATCAGCAATAATCAGTTGAAAAAGGAAGCTAAAAAGTACGAATCGCTGGGAAATGGAGCAACCGATGAAGTTCGTCAGCGTAAACTGACTTTCAAGTCTGAAATTGATGTGCGGGGTATGCGTGGAGATGAAGCATTACAAGCTGTCATGTATTTTATCGACGACTCTGTTATGGTGGGTGTGGCTTCTGTTCGCATTTTGCACGGAACCGGAACGGGCGCACTGCGCCAACTTATCCGCCAATATCTGGGAACGGTTCATGGAGTGAAAAGTTACAAAGACGAGCATATTCAGTTTGGCGGTGCCGGGATTACGGTGGTGGAATTTGAATGAAATTAGAGTTGCATATTTTAGTCTTGATTTATTGCTCTGGACAATCTCAAAATCGTTATTATTCAAGTCCACATAAAGAGCTGTTTAGCATTGATATATTTCTTTTTCCTGTCTGTTTCTTTTCAGTTGAACTATATGATTAATAAGTTGTTTTAATAAAAATCACTAACCATTAATAGTTGAATTTATGAAAAATAACATGGGTACCACGGATAAATTAATCCGTCTGACAGTTGCTATCGTATTGATTGTGCTTTATTGGAGAAATGTTCTGACTGAAACATGGGGAATTATAGCCTTAGTTGTTGCTTTGATTTTTACTCTCACAAGTTTAATTGGTTTTTGTCCACTTTACAGTATTTTTGGCATTAAAACCTGCAAAAAAGAAGAAGGAAGTAAGTAATAATCTACTAAGTTTTACCTGGCAATTCAAAATCCTTAGGGTTTTGAATTGCCATTTTTGTTTTTCCTGATTCAGCCCTAAAAGTAAAAGGAATTTCAAAAATCTATTTATCTCATTATCAGCAAATAATTGACATTTTGCCATCTCTGCTTTGCAATATGAAAAAAACTGTAATTAATATGTCGGGTATCTTTGTCAATCGGACAGAAATGAGTACTTTTGTGGCAAAATTTAGAAACTCAATTTTAAACAATAAATAAAATGATTAAAGTAGGTATCAATGGTTTTGGCCGTATCGGACGTTTGGTTTTCCGTGCAGCCCAAGAAAGAAACGATGTTCAGATCGTTGCAGTAAATGATCCATTTATGGATATTGATTACATGGTTTACATGTTGCAATACGACACAGTTCACGGAAGATTCCAGGGAACTGCAGAACACAAAGGTGGTAAATTAGTTATCAATGGTCAAGAAATTGCATTCTTTGCAGAAAAAGATCCAGCTAACATTGGTTGGGGTGCTGTAGGTGCTGACTATGTTGTTGAATCAACAGGTGTTTTCAC
>JBAWXD010000187.1:0-7506 GCA_037144275.1 Paludibacter sp.
TGCTGATGTGGTGGCCATTGCGCAACAGAATAATTTCAGGGTTGTTCCCCTGGTAGGTCCTTCGTCTATTCTGCTTTCGCTTATGGCTTCGGGTTTTAATGGTCAGAGCTTTGCTTTTGTGGGCTATTTACCCATTCAGCCTGACGAACGTTCTAAAGCGCTTAAAAAACTCGAATCAAGAGCATATTCTGAAAACCAGTCACAAATTTTCATTGAAACTCCTTACCGGAATATGAAAATGCTGGAAGAAATCCTCAAAACCTGCCAGTCTAATACCCGCCTTTGCATTGCTGTCGACATTACGCTCGAAACTGAATTTATTAAAACAAAAACCATTAAAGAGTGGAAGACTCAACTTCCCGATTTGAATAAACGCCCTTGTATTTTTCTGATTTATAAATAAGTTTTGAGGTTAATAAACTATGCCAAAGATTATATTTTGAAAAAAGTCTATATCTTTACATAAATATTCACTAATTACTTGATGATATACACCTTATAATACATGAATAGAAAAATAGAGCCAAAGCCCCTTACTCTTAAATCAATTATTGATTATTCTGTCAAGAATTTCGCCAAAATGCCTTCAGTTTCTTTCGTCGAAGGAAAACCGATAAGCTATTCAGAATTAGGTAAGAAGATTGACGAAATAGCTTCAAAGCTATTTTCGCTCGGTATGCTAAAAGGTGATAAAGTGGCTCTGTTTAGTCATAATATGCCCAATTGGGTAATTGCCTATTTTTCAGTTGTGACCAAAGGCCTGATTATAGTTCCGGTATTGCCTGATTTTACGCGCGAAGAAGTTGAAAATGTGCTTGTTCATTCCGAATCTAAAGTACTTTTTGTAAGTGAACGATTAATTTCGAGGATTGAAGGACTTGAATTACCTGCACTCGAAGCAACTATATTAGTTGATGATTTCAGTCAGGTATCAGGTAATAAAACTATAAATTCAGACACTATAATTCCAAAAATAACTGTAAAAGAGGACGATACGGCGGCCATAATCTACACTTCCGGAACAACCGGCCGTTCCAAGGGTGTTGTTCTGTCTCATAGAAGTATTGCGTTTGTAGGAATGCAATCCTACACTTTTCAACCTATTTCGCGTACAGATGTATTTTTGTCACTTTTACCTTTGTCGCACACCTATGAGAATACCATTGGAATGATTTATCCGATTATATACGGCGCTGCAATTTATTATCTCGAAAAACCACCCACTCCGGCAGCCTTGTTGCCGGCTTTGAAAAAAATTCGTCCTACCATGATGCTCTCTGTGCCACTTGTCATGGAAAAAATATATAAAACTCAGATTCAGAGTAAGTTTACCGGAAATGGGCTAAAAAGAATGATTTATAAAACTCCGTTTTTCAGAATATTAATTCACCGGATAGCAGGTAAAAAATTATATCAGACTTTTGGCGGTCGACTGAAATTCTTTGGAATTGGCGGAGCAAAGCTTGATTCGCGTGTCGAACGTTTTTTGAAAGAAGCCCGTTTCCCCTATGCTATTGGTTACGGACTTACCGAAACAGCCCCTTTACTGGCTGGTGCAGGTGTTCATCAAACCAAGCTTCATTCAACCGGTTTTGCAGTTCATGGAGTAGATTTAAAGATACACAATCCCGGAAAAAAAGGAGTAGGGGAGATTTGGGCAAAAGGACCAAACGTGATGAAAGGTTATTATAAAAATCCGGAAGCGACACGCGAAGTTCTGACCGAAGATGGTTGGTTTCGAACCGGTGATTATGGACGGTTTGACAGGCATAAACGCTTGTTTATTAAAGGAAGAATCAAAAATACTATTGTGGGTGCAAGTGGTGAGAATATTTATCCTGAAGATATTGAAACAGTTATCAACAATCATCAACTGGTAGTGGAATCGCTTGTAATTGAAGAAGATGGTTTTTTGGTTGCCAAAGTTTTAGTGGAAATTGAAGAACTTGAAAAAGCCTATGAACATTTAAAACTCGTGATAGAAGACAAAAAAGAAAAGCACAAAATATGGGCGCAACATTTCACCAAAGAACTGAACGAAAAACTAAATAAAGTGTCACAGATTAAACGGGTAGATATAATGGATGAACCTTTTGAAAAAACGGCTTCACAAAAGATTAAACGGTTTTTATATACCAAACATCCAAAGAAATAATTCGAAATACATATTTAGACTGTACATATATGCTATTCGTAGCACTACTCAAAGTTATACTACGAATCAACAACACACACTCGCTTAAAATTAAGTTCGAAATATTCTAAATTACATTGGCAATTGCAATTAAATGCAAAAAAATTATAGCTATTATATTTTATACCTTATATTTGCAGCATAATTACAAAACAAACGAACTGACCGCTGAAAACCGGCAGTAATTTAAGTCAGGGTAATTATAACAATCCAATGAAATTCAATCGCTAAAGATATAGAACAATGTATGGCTTCGTTCGGAAGTTTGCGTTGTTTTGTTGTTTTTAAGTGGTTCACATAGGGGCATAAAAAAGCCCCGCAAACAGGTACGGGGCTAATTTTCGAGTAATTGGAATGTGCCTTGCTAAATGGCAGACGCGTCAGTTGTGGTA
Source organism: Paludibacter sp. (assembly GCA_037144275.1). Taxonomy (GTDB): domain Bacteria; phylum Bacteroidota; class Bacteroidia; order Bacteroidales; family Paludibacteraceae; genus Paludibacter. Next base: position 2,587 of record JBAWXD010000187.1, read on the forward strand.
GACGGAGCGTCTGTCGTTGTTTTATTGGCTACAGAGTTAGAATTGCGTGTAGAGCGACTTCTTATAACCGACCGGCGATTACTGAGCACTACATTCAATTCATTTATCAGTGGCATGTAATCCAAATCGTTATATTCCACTTTAGCCAGATCGATTGCTTTCAACAAATGCTCAATAGCAGTATTTATCCGCAATTTTGCATCATTGTTGTTGAATTTCGGTCTAATGGCTAAAACTTCCTTACGATGGCTTTCGCCCTGGTTTACACTTTGCTGAGAAGCTTTCAACTCATCCATATAGCTAGTAAATCCCAAGGCACTCAGGGCTTCATTCATCTCATCATTATCGGTTAGTCCTACAAGCATTTGATTCACCCGTCCCGATTTTACAATCGGACTATCGGTGTTAATGCCGTTAAGATAACTTTTCAGATAAGGAATAGCCAATCGCGCTTGTTGGGCGGTGGCGCTAACCCCTGCTTTTTCAATCGCTATACTGTGCGACCTGATTGCACTCAACAAATTATTACGCATTTTTACCTGCGCTTTTACTTCAGCTGAGTTGGGATAACCATCATACTTCACTGCCAATATATTGAGCAGAGGTCTTAACTCTGACAACAAATTGTACATTCCTGCAATTTTCAGTGCTACCGGGTTGTATTTTTCAACACTCTTCAGTATCTCTTCGGTCATTTCGGGAAGTTCAGACCTCCGTACTTTAGAAAAAGAAAAATTCACGAAATTTGACTTCATGTTTGTTTAGTTTTATCTTGTTAAACAATAGTGAAGACTCCGATAAGTTTTGCAAACTTTTCCATTGCAGAAATATCCTGTATTATTTCTCATATGTCAAAGAAAGACTACATTACCGTAGTCTGTAAATAGCAATCTGTTTTCACTTCGCAGATCTAAACTATTTATGTTTACAAAATTACTGCTATTTATGTTTAACTGCAATATAAAATAAAAAATATTCACAATAAAAACAAAAAGTTTTCCAATACATTTTGTAAACTATTGATATATAATTGAATAAAAAATTCATTTTGGAGAAATATTTTCTAAATTGAAATTTATTCTAAATTAGAAATCAAATGAAAAATATCAAATTAAGCAATTATTTCTCAAATATATGCACAGAAATTATACAACTGTGCTAATTTAGGGTATGTTACAATGATGAAATTTGCTTAATATTCAGATAATCAACGAAATATGCTAATTTTTGTTTTTTTAGTCGGATTTTAGAGCAAATTGCAGCTTAACTACAACTAATATTGCCGTTTTTCTGTCATTAAATTTTTTTTCTGTTGATCTCAACTCACTCGTTATAGATTATTGTCGGGATATTGGAGTTCCAACCTGGACAGAGTAGGGATGTTGACGCTGCATCACATCCCTTGCTGGCACATGTGAGGGATATTTGCGCTGCAACACATCCCATGCTGTCAACCGAGAGGGATGTTTGCGCTGCATCACATCCCATGCTGGCAAGTGAGAGGGATGTTTGCGATGCATCACATCCCATGCGACGGGCTGAGAAGGATGCTGGAGCAGTACAACATCCTATGCGACGCACTGAGGGTGATGTTGCAGCAGTACAACATCCCATGCAACGGGCTGAGAGGGATGTTGTAGCTGAGCAATATCCTATTCTGAGTCCCTATAATGCACTTTTACCAGTGATATTTGTAAAATATTAATTATTAAATTATTTTTCTAAAACAAGATATCGGTTAAAAATAATTTATATCTTTGGAGTTGAAAATTTAGTTTATGAAAACCTTACTAAACCTACCCACCGGTAAGCAAACAGAAGCGCAAACACCGATTATTATATCGGCCAGCCGTGCAACAGATATACCTGCATTTTATGCCGACTGGTTTATGGAACGATTAAAGCAAGGATATGTGAAATGGAAGAATCCGTTTAATGGTGTTCCGCTTTATGTTTCGTTTGAGCAAGCACGATTGATTGTGTTTTGGTCCAAAAACCCGAAACCCATGATAAAACATTTGGATTATCTGGACGAACGGAATATAAACTACTATTTTCAATATACGCTAAACGACTACGACAACGAAGGAATCGAAAAAGGAGTTCCTAAATTGACAGCCCGTATTGACACATTCCAACAACTTGCCTCCAGAATAGGAAAAGATAAAGTTATCTGGCGCTTCGACCCGTTGATACTGACTGATACTGTGGGTGTAGATGAACTGCTCCGGAAAGTAGAAAATACAGGCAATCAACTACAGGGATATACCGACAAACTGGTTTTTAGTTTTGCCGACATACGCCAATACAAAAAAGTACAAAGTAACTTAGACAAAAGCACTACTAACTACCGTGAGTTTGACGAAGTACAAATGCACTCGTTTGCTGCCGGACTTCAAAAACTAAATCAAAAGTGGAATTATGAAATTGGCACCTGTGCCGAACCCATTCCGCTGGAACAATACGGAATTGTACACAACAAGTGTATAGACGACGATTTGATTATTCGTTTATTTCCACACGATAAGAAACTTATGGATTTCCTGGGCGTAAAAATTGTTCCGCCTGATATGTTCAACCCTGAGCCAGGCATAGAAAAATCGCGCAATAACCGTGATAAAGGACAACGCATTTTTTGTGAATGCATTGTTAGCAAAGATATTGGCGAGTATAATACCTGCCCTCACCAATGCGAGTATTGCTATGCCAATACAAACCCCAAAGCTGCATTGGCTAACTGGAAACGATTTAAAAGCAATACGAATACTGACTCAATAAGTGGAGAGATTTAAAAGCAACTTTAATTGTGGCGTATTTGCCATAATTAAAAAATATGTTTGTCAATAAAACACATAACTTATTCAAAAATAACAGATTATGAAGACCTCTAAACTAATCTTTAAAGGCTCTGAAATTTCATTTTTCAATATTAACACCGAAGACTATATCTCATTAACAGACATTGCAAAACATAAGGATGACATTATCAAAAACTGGTTGAGAAACCGGAACACAATTGAGTTGCTTGGTTTTTGGGAACAATTGTACAATCCAAATTTTAAACCCGTCGAATTCGACGGGTTTAGAAAACAAGCAGGTATGAACAGTTTTGTAATCAAGTAAAAATAATACAAGCAATATGAAAAGCAAAAAAATAATTGTAATTGACAATGAAATAACTATTATCAGCTCCAACGGAAGGGATTATATTTCGATAACTGATATGCTTAAAGCGAAAGATGGTGACTTTTTTATTTCTGATTGGCTACGAAACCGAAACACTGTTGAGTTTTTAGGAATATGGGAAAGAGTTTACAATCCCAATTTTAATTATGGCGAATATGCCATAATTAAAAGTAAGGCAGGTTTGAACAATTACAAAATAAGTGTTAAAGAATGGGTGGAGAAAACCCACGCAATAGGTTTAATAGCTACAGCAGGAAGATATGGAGGTACGTATGCTCATCCGGATATTGCATTCGAATTTGGAATGTGGATTAGTGCTGAGTTTAAAATATACTTAGTGAAGGAATTTCAACGCCTGAAAGAAGACGAAAGCGACCGCCTGAAACTGAACTGGAACTTACAACGTACGCTGGCAAAAGTAAATTATCACATACATACCGATGCTATCAAGGAAAACCTGATTCCCAATGAACTGACAAAACAAGAAGCTTCTTTTGTTTACGCCACTGAAGCCGATATGCTGAATATGGCATTATTTGGAAAAACGGCTGCCAGTTGGCGACAACAAAACCCCGAAAAAGAAGGAAATATACGTGATTATGCCACCATTGAACAATTAGTAGTACTAACCAATCTCGAAAGCCTGAATGCGGTACTTATAGCGCAAGAATTACCACAAAGTGACCGACTGCTGCAACTCAACAAAACGGCAATTCAGCAATTGAAAGTATTGACCAACAACATGACGCTAAAAAATCTAAAATAGAACTGAATTATGAGCAACAGTTTAATCGAAAATTGGACAAATTAATCAAAAATATTGTATAACATTTTTATTTAATTTGTAAAAATTTATCCGTACTTTTGAACTCTTCAAAAATCAACATATCCATTGATTCCAAAATATCATCCGCAGATTCTCATTTTCATTCAAACGATTCCTCGGAATCACTATTGCAAAGCAACAATTTGCACGGAAAACTGGTATTCCTAACACTAAAAGTGGACCGGAACGGAAGATTGGGGGAGCAGTGATAAAAGCCTTGTTTTGCAGGATATAACAAGAATAATTAACCTATGGCTACTAACAAACACGCAACGATTCGCTATCACGCATTAGACCAATGCTTCAGCAATTCAGGTAGGCGATATTATATCGACGACTTGATAGAGGCTTGTAATTTTGCATTGCTTGAATATACCGGACTAAGTGACGGCATAAAACGTAGGCAAGTTTTTGAGGACATTAAATTCATGGAAAGTGAGCAGGGTTGGGCTATTTTGCTCGACCGGATAAAGGATGGGAAAAAAGTATATTATAGATATGCCGAAAAATCATACTCAATTAAAAAACAGGCAATAAATGAAACGGAAGTAAAACAATTACAAGAAACACTCTCCATATTAAACCGATTTAAAGGAATGCCACAATTTGAATGGATGGAAGAAATGCTCATACGCATTGAATCGACCTTTAAACTAAAAGGAAATAGCACCGCAGTTGTGGGGTTTGAACAAAATCCATATTTAAAAGGATTAAATTATTTTACGGAGTTGTTTAATGCTATTATCAATAAGCAAGTGCTTCAAATTGAGTACAAAAGTTTTAATAAGCAAGCTGAAAGTTATCAAATTCACCCTTATTATTTGAAACAATATAATAATCGGTGGTTTTTATTCGGTTTAAATTCCGAATTCAAATCAATTTCAAACATTGCACTTGATAGAATAATT
>JBAWXD010000188.1:0-7460 GCA_037144275.1 Paludibacter sp.
GACGCAGTATGTCAATTATTTACTAAATTCAAAGTATGATATTTTTGACGTTTATTATACTTACTTCTTGAATTTCAAGATAAATGCAGCTGAATTTTTCAAAGAATTTTAATAAGGTTGCGTTTGATTTATTTTCTATTCATCATAAGTAGTTCTATTAGTAAGGCAGATATTCTTTCTTATAGGGTAGTGAAAATGATGATTATTTTTAAAAAAATGTCAAATAAATTGGAACATTCTGTGATAAGGACTTATGCTCGTCAAAATGCCTCATTTTACTGTCAATATCGCATGATGTTCTTCGTCACAGCTATTTTTTCCAATCCACACATCAAAATCCCCGGATTCAATGACTAATTTCAGGTTTTTATCAAAAATGGCTAATTCATCTGTTGAAACCGTGAAAGTTAGCATGCGGGTTTCGCCCGGGTTAAGTTCTATCTTCTGGAAATCAATAAGTTTCTTTTTCGGTTGTGTAATAGTTGCTACTTTATCGTGAATATAAAGCTGTACAAGCTCTTTTCCCGCTACATTTCCGGTGTTTGTTATATTAATCGAAACTTCGCATGATTCATTTTTTGAAATCACTTTTTTAGAAAGTACCAGTTCACTATACGAAAATGAAGTATAACTCAACCCAAAGCCAAAAGGGTATAATGCTTCAGTATCAACGTCCAAATAACTGTTGTAACTGGGGCGACCACTGGTTCGGTCGGAATAAAACAACGGAATCTGTCCGGTATTTTTAGGAAAAGTGGTCGTTAAATGTCCGCTGGGGTTTGTATTTCCAAACAGAACGTCAGCTACGGCATTTCCTGTTTCTGTACCCGGATGCCATGCCAACAAAATAGCATCGGCATATTTTTCAATTTCGGTTAATACCAAAGGACGACCATTGAAAATAACGACTATCACTTTATGTCCACTTTCTTTCAATTGTTTGATTTGTTCGGTTTGTCCCCAGGGCAGTGTTATTTCTGACCGACAATGGTTTTCGCCAAACATATTGCCGGATTCCCCCACACAAACAATTACAGTGTTGGAATTCAGCGTTTGAGGTTCTGCCCAACAGCTGATTTCAACACCTTTTGGTTGATTTTTAGAGAGACCATCCAGAACGGTTATCACATCTTTTTTATCTCCATTGCCTGTCCACCAACCAATTACATCTGTATTGTTTGCCCACTCGCCCAATAAAGTGATACGACCCGCATTTTCTTTAATGGGTAATACATCGTTATTTTTCAACATCACCATACTTTCGCATGCAGCCTTTCTGGCTAATGATCTATTCTCAGCGGTTAGTTGAGTAGTTGATTCCTCTCCTTCAGTAGTATATGGATTTTCAAAAAGTCCTAATTTGAACTTAATACGCAATACTCTTTTTACTGCCTCATTTATTGTTTTTTCAGAAAATCGTTTTTCGGTGACCTCTTTTACTAATGTATTGTAGCATAATGTTTTCATTTCCATATCAGTTCCTGCAGACAAAGCAACAGCAGCGGCTTGTTCATCTGTCTCGGCAATTCCATGTGTTTTCAGTTGAGAAATTGCCTTCCAATCACTGACAACAAAGCCCTTAAAACCCCATTCTTTACGAAGTACCTGATCGAGTATAAAAGGATTTGCCGCAGCCGGTAATCCTGAAATGTCATTGAAAGCCGACATAATGGAAACTGCTCCGGTATTGACACATTCTTTGAAAGGTGGCAAATAAGTTTCGCGCAAGGCACGTTCAGATAATTCTGTAAACTGATAATCACGACCACCCATCGCCGCTCCGTATCCAACAAAGTGTTTGACACAGGCACCAATTGAATACTTTGCGGTCAAATCTGCTCCCTGATATCCTTCTACCATGGCTTTCCCAAATCGTCTGTTCATTAAAACATCTTCGCCTGAACCTTCCGAAATCCGTCCCCAACGAGGATCACGGGCAACATCTACCATTGGGCTGAATGTCAAATTAATTCCCGAAACAGAAGCTTCACGAGCAGCAACCAGTGCTGTTCTTTTTGCCAATTCAGTATCCCACGAAGCTGAAAGACCTAGCGGAGTGGGAAAAATAGTTTTATACCCATGAATAACATCGTATGCAAAAATAATTGGAATCCCTAAACGGCTTTTCTCAACTGCCAAAGCCTGTAATTCATTTCGTTTTTTTACAGATAATGGATAGGAACGAACAACACAAAAAGCACTTATCTTTCCATTCAATATCTCTGAATGCATTACTTCATCTTCATTTTCGAGAGCCGGCATATTTAATTGACCTAATTTTTCTTCTAAAGTCAATCTTTGAAGAAGATCATTCACCCGTATTTCCGTGGGTTGTTTTGCATCTTTGTATTTTGCTAATGAGACTTTATTAACGCCATAAACGTTAGTATAAGAATTTATAAGAAAAACAATAAACAAAACATTAGATAATATTTTCATGGTATTGGTTTAGAAAATAGATAAATACGATTTCAACAGATTCCAGATTATGTAAATTTAGTTTAGTACAAAAATATCACAAAACCCTTTTGGCAGAAAAATATCTTTATTGGATTCAATGCTCAAGCCGCTGAATAAACCTTTTGCTTTGCCGGTAAACTGCAAGCTGACTGTCGCCTCATTATCTTGCAAATTACGAATTACAATAAAATTCATTTTCCCGTTTTGAGAAAGCTTTTTCACACATACTTTTTCGACATTGGATTTCAAAATTGGTTCAACATGACTATCCTGCATCAATTTGCTGAGAAAGGTATTAAAACTTTTACTATTTTTTTCGCTACCTTCTCCAATGTTCGTTCCGCAATAGTAAACTTTTCCGTCTCCTATTTTTTTAGAGATAATGCTTGGATAATCATCACTAAAACTGCCGAGAACTGTGGCATCGGATGCTTGTAATTTTGCAAAACGCCATGCTCCCAACAATAGAGAACTATCTTTCATTGAAACAGGAACATATAGACCACCCTTGGCGTCAAAATCTTTCAGTTGCTGATCTTGTTTATCGTTAAATTTTAGTAAATAAGTAGATGATGTTTCCACTTCTTTAATACCCCATTTTTTATCCAGTCCATATCCGGGAACAACATAACTGTGCCGTCCTGTATTGTCATTATAACCGCCCAAATGAGCTTCAGAAAGCAATACACCGCCTTTACTCACCCATCTGTCAATGGCATAGGCCTCCTGTTGGGTGAGATAATAGCAAGTTGGCATGATAAGTACTTTTATGTTATTCAGGTTGTCCAGCTTTTCGCTATTTACGTAACAAAAATTATAACTGTGATTGAAAAGGAAATTGGTATAGGCGGTAATGGAACTGGTATACGATTTAAAATTTCCGAATGTACAGTAGTTGAAAACTTCATTTTTCATACTCTTCCATATAGCCACATCAGGATTATCTGCATCACTTTTCATCAACAATTCTGTGTAAGGTTTAAAGTTCTTCCAAAAAGACTCTATCGCCTTAGTAACCACCCTGTCCGATCCATCAGGGTTGACCAATCCCCAAGCTGGTGCTTCAATTCCCAACACTTCCGGACGGTACTGCCAGAACAAAAATCCCTTTATTCCCATAGCTATCTGAGGGAGTAAGTCATTTAACAAATCATTGAGAGTTACAACTGATTGGTGATAAGCTATACTTCCACCATTGATAAAGTTCTCAGCGGAATAACAAATCTTACCTTCACCAGCTGATAACATTTGTATTACACGTTGATTATTACCCATGCTGGCAGCAAACACATCACAAAGTTTTGCTACTTCAAAATCATTCACACAGGTTGTTACCGGATTGAAAGCGGTAGCAGTGTTTGGCGTAACATGCAGATAACTAACACGTTTAGGATCGAGCTCCTTGGTCATTTCCAATCTCCATTTTGCCTCCCTGGTCATGACATAACTATGAAAATCACACCAATCCACAAAATCCTTAATCGTTGAGGCGGATCTTGGCAGCTCAAGTTCATCCCAGTTTGAGTAATTTCTTCCCCAAACGTCATTTAACTTCTCTATTGTAGTATATTTTTCTTTAAGCCAGGCAGTAAAAGCCTTTTTACAATGAGGGCAGTAACAACGTAACTTACTAATATCATTAACATCACTGGTATGAGAAAATCCGGGTTCACTCCACACATCCCAAAAAGCTAAGTTCTTATGTTTTTTAAGATGCAGAATTGCCTCTCTGAAAAATTTCTGACGTTCATTGAACGCTCCAGGATTAATTAAACAAGGTCCGGGATTACCCCCTATTTGACGGGCTTGTGTGGTTTCGGATTCACAGGAATGTCCATCATTTCTTATTTGCATGGCATCCGGATACTTATTGTACAACCATACCGGCGCCACATTGCAAATTACATTGATAGTCACCCTGAGATTATACTTTTCAGCGATATTCATTAATTCATCGATATCGTCGAAGTAGAACTTATCAGGAGCCACATGATTCCAGCGCCATTGCAACCAAAACTTCACGTCAGTAAAACCCAACTCCGACATCCGCTTTAAATCAGCATCCCAGTTTTCCCTGGAAGGTGTCGGTGCCCGATAATATTGTGCACCCCAAAGAAATGGAAAGCTAAGATTTCTATCGGTAGTCAAAGTTACTTTTCCAACACGTTGATTGGATGAAGGACTTTGAGAAAAAGTATTTGTGTTGTTCAGCAAGCAAATAAATAAAATAAAGCAAATTGTGTTTTTCATATTATGTAATATTTATGGTTCTTACTTTAGTTTAGCTTTCTATACCATGCTAATCTTTCCAATGGCACTTCAATATTCTTTTTAACAGGACCAATTACAATACTGCCATCATCACCTTTCCATTTACCTTTAGGAAAAATCACTTCCCGAGCCCGCAATCCTTTTTTAGTTACCGGAGTAACCAAAATATTATCGCCTATCAGATACTGATCTTTTATTTCTTCATATCCCATTCTAGGAAAAACATATTCCATATTACGCAGAATAGGTTCACCTGTTTTAGCAGATTGTTTGGCTAATTCCAGAATTTCAGACCCCATTTTGGTATGGAGGATGGCCATTTTTCTACAAATCTCAAGATTTTCCTTGCTTAATACTCTCCAAGGAGCAGCGGAAAATTGCATCATTGGCATGAATGCACTTACTTGTGCAGAACGTACCACCAGTTCTTCATCTAATACCGATAAATCTTTAAAAGATACCAAATCCCCGCCACCAATCATATCAGGACAACTAAACGGATGACCTATTAATCCCAATGCTATCATATCAGGAATTAAAAGTTGTAAGTCGTCCCAGGTATGAAACTTGTCGCGTAATCGTTGAGCAATGGGTAGACCAGCCATTTTCCAGGTATCTTTCACTTCACTGAGTGGAAAATCGAGTCCAATTTTTGCATACAATTCGCTTTGTTCATTCGGAATCACATCGTTTAAGGAATAGAGTCCATTGTAATACTTTGGATTACCGCCATCAACCTTAAAACCATCAATTCCGTATTTGTCCACAAGGTTTTTCAATTGACTTGAAAGCCATGTAGTTGCATTGGGGTTGGAAAAATCCAGTAATCCACTGTAACCATTCCACCATTCTACAATGGCAGGTTTTGTTTTTTCCTTATCAGCAAAAATTAATGATTTATTAGCTGCCAATTGCCGAAAATTTGGGCTATCTGATGAAACGAATGGAACAATCCAAAGCATTACTTTGAAGCCCATTTTGTGCAATTTCTCAACCATCGCTTTTGGATGCTGAAATCGGGTACCCGAAAATTCCCAGGTACCGTAATATTCCTGCCAATTATCATCAATCATCAATACACCAGTTGGAAATCCGTTGTCAACTATCGCCTGAGCATATTTCAGAATATCTTTTTCATTCTGATTATATTGGAGTTCAATCCAGGTATTGTACTGAGGATTGGTAAAGAAAAGCGAGTCCGGAGTTTTACCGGTAGCAGAAAAAAATCGCTTGCTCACATAGTTGTAAACTGCTTTTAGTGATTCTCCACTTTTGCCGCTTATAACTTCTGCACCGCTGGCTTCAACGTTAATTTTGCCTTTTGAGAATTCAATATTCAAGGGTTTCTCACTCCAAATAAACCGACCTTTATTGGAAATAAATAATGGTTGAGATTGATTTCCCTTGCAATTTGCATACTGATTATATACAAAAGTATCCTGATTATAAGGCATTTTTGGACCATCTACTACTGCTCCGCCCCACCATTTTTCATTTTGCAACAGCATAATCTCTTTTTTTGTTTCAGAAGGATTTACTTGAGCAAAAACTGTGGAGTACAAAAATAAAAGATATAAAACAGCACCGGAAATTCTATATTTTAGCATAGTATGGATTGTTGATTTTTCAACTAGATAATAAAGAAACTAATCTAAAGATAATTGCATTTTGTTTTCGACCATTAAAATGATTATTAGATTTAATACCTATTCCTTAGTTAACAAGTAGGTATGCATGATAGGTTTGCTAAGTTCTCTTGCCTTATTCAAATCATCTTTTATAGCCGACTCAATTGAGTCTATCTTATTGTGATTTAGGGTATATATATCTAATGCCCTCCCAAAGTAACTATTTTCCTTCCTTTTTGCGTCAACAAAAGATTTAAATTTTTCATGCTCATTTATATCAATGTTGGCTTTTGTAATCATTATTTTGGCATAAAGCAAATCTCTGAGTTTAACCCGCTTGTCAAACGCACTTTTCAACCTCATAGACACAGCTTGTGATTGTTTGTATTGCGGAGTTTTAGAGTTTGTAGCTAAATTTAAACCAATACTTAATTCATCAGAAGTAAATGAGCCTATTTCTTCATTACCTATTTTCAATTTATACAAACCTTTATCAATTCCTCTCAAATCAAAAAACTCATTATTAAATTCATTAACAGGCATATATTTCAAAGCAGTTACTGCATCCCGACTAATTGGAAATGGAATTGCATTTTCAATCAATTCAAATGAGATTTGATTTTTTCCTTTTTTTAAATTAGTTACAGTTGCATTAAAAGTCTTTGACTTGATTTTAGGGTTAACATCAATCTCTACTTTTGATATGATTTCTGGTACTTGTTGTATTTTCAGAAACAGATACGCCATCAATAAATGCCCCATGGGTCCTGGGTGAACACGATCTTTGCCAATCGCCGTAAAGTTAGAATCTACCAATTGCAGTTTAATATTAAGCTCATTGAGTGGATTATAAAAATCAACTAAAGTTGCACCTGATTCATTTGCTAATTCATCAACAGCAACCGTCAATTTTTGAATGGTTTCATTTTTTCCAGTCAAAACAAGTCGATTTGAGGATTTACAATTGGGATCATAAGGAGTTGGTTTGATAAGGAATATGCGCGGGTTGCAACTGTCTTTTAATCTTCGGATAATTTCACGCATTTCTTTTGTGTATTTCGCCACAATTCGATTTTGCTCTATTAACAACTCATCGGCAGT
>JBAWXD010000189.1:0-7429 GCA_037144275.1 Paludibacter sp.
ATTTATTGATTATCTGAATGTTACAAGTACTAAAAAATGTTATGCGGAAAACAGGTGTTATTAGAACCGGATTATTTCAATCCAATGTATCAGGTGGATTTATTTTTATTGTCAAACTAATTGAGTATAATGAATTGATATTATAGCAGGAAAGCAGCACTATTTGTAGCGCTGCTTTCACATTAATAAACAAAACCTTTTTTCTACCTGATTACTTTGAGTAATTGACTGGTTTTATCAGACTTAATTTTAATAATACATGGAACTGAATAATCAAATGTTAGTGTGTTACTCAATGCTGTTTTTTGGTCAAGTATCAATCCTCCGAAGGAATAAACGGATACTTTTGAGCCTGAAATAACATTTTCAACAATTAACTGAGTGCCTCTTGTGTAGGCGTAAGCACTGTTTAAAGTCAAAATATCGTTTTTAGTCGCAATTGAAGCTACAGCTGTAGTTTGTGAGCTTAAAGCACCCGACTGTGACACTGCTACAACATTATAAGTTGCGGAAGGAATATAAGAGGCATCGGTATAACCGGGGCTGGTTGTAAATCCAATAACCTTATTATTTCTTAGTACTACATAACAAATAGAATAAGGAGTTGCATCCCAACTTAAAGCACCACCCGAAGTGATGGCTACATTTACCGGAGCAATGGTTGGCTCAGTCACAGCTCTCGGATCCCAGGCATCAGACCCTGATGTCACGTTTGCATAGGTATATTGTGCCGCTTCAGCATCCGTAAATGAACTCTTGGCTGTTCCGGTTATTGTACTGCCATTGCTAACATAGTCGTATGAAGAAATACGTTGACTCAAATCTGTTAAATTTCCATTAGTATCCATCGTGTTATAATCGGCAAAAATAGCAGGGATTGCACCCATTGAATGCCACCAGCCGGAAGGATAAATATTGATTTTTGTCGTGGTATTAAAGAATGATGCTTTCGGAGAATTTGCCCAAGGACGACCTAAATAGGTAGTGTATGATGCATTTGGACCATCGATAGTACAATTGCTGAATACATACCCCCATTGTGTTCCGGCAAGATGACTTGGTGCAACAATATAACCACCGGTGGAACGGGTACAATATATCGTACAAGCATCAAAGAATACATCACCACCACCGTAAATAAAGTCAACAGCTCCTTCAATACGACAGTTTTTTACATAATGACGATACGCCACATTTCCGTAAGTAGTAAGGTAAGTATCCTGATAACTTCTTAACCAACAATTGTTCAAAATAACACGGTCGTTTAATGTATAAAGAGCTAATGCCTGTGGTCCGCTTAAATTTGCATATCCGAATTTATTTTCGAAACAGATATTCTCAAAATAACAGTTCGCTGATTTAACCACTACCGTTGCTCCCGGATCAACAGAATAGACTACTGAATCAGGATATACAGCCGATGCACCTGAAAGGCGCGCAGCGGAAATAATTACACTGTCGCGGCTTTGACCAATCAGGTTGATATAGGGTTTTGTAGATGGAATATCCACATGACCGTTGTATGTTCCGTTCTTTACAAAAATCAGATAAGGCGCTGTACTGTTATCAGGTACAGCATTTACAGCAGCCTGAATAGTTGTATAATTTCCGGTGCCATCAATAGCAACAACAGCATCGAATAATTTAGCTGTTGGTTGTGGTCGGTTCATTGTTGTAAATGTGATAGTGGTATCGCCAAAAGCAACTCCATCAACATTTGTCAAAGCACCTGCTGGAATATGGAATGAATACTGCGTATTGTAAGCCAGTTTTGTATAACTAAAAATTACTGTTTTAGAACTGAAATTCGGAGTAAGAACCGTAGATCCCAACGTACAATTTCCTGTTCCCGCTTTTACATTTTTGTTGAATGTCAGGCTGATAGTTCCATTGGCTGATGCTCCGGTTGAACCGGTTGCAGGAACTGTTGAAACTAAAGTAGGTTTAACGGCATCGTAAACGGCTATTACATCGGCAAATACATAAATATTACTTATACCCGTACCATCATTACCACTTCCAACTGGAGTTGATGTTAAATCGGCTGTCCATCGTAAATATACCATTGGTTGATCTTCGAGTGCCTGAGGTAAGGTAGCCGGAAAGAATTTCCAGGTAGAAGCAGTCAGAGTACAGGTTGCCAAATCAGTAAAATTTGTACCATCGGTAGAGTATTGAAGTTTTTGTCCAGGGTAGAAGAATTGATTGTAAGCAAACATATTTGAATGAACATTTATGTTCTTATATCCTGAAGTCTTGAAAGATGCCTGAAAATATCGATGTATTGTGGTTGGAGATGTTGTCCAGAGCAAAGCGCAAGGGATGTTGCTTGCAGTATAAGTTAACCAACTTACCGTAGTTCCGGCAGGTTCATACGCACTAAATACACCTTTATTTGAAGCAACTGAATAATAATCACCCGGACGAGAATACTTAGGATCAGCAGTTACCAAATCCCAACCAACAATAAATGATTTCTCAGAGAAAGTAGCTACGAAACTTTTATCTCCATCAACGGTAATAGTACGAACTTTGCCTGTAGTATTATCCTCCCAATTCAGGAAAGTACTTACAGAGTCGTTCACGGCTGTCATACTCACTATAGTCCCGGTTTCATATTTGCCACCAGTTGGTGTCGGTGAAAGAGTTACTGTTCCCCACACACTTCCTGTCACAGACACTGTATAATTGTAGGTAGTGAGTGTGTTGAACACTGCTTTGATATGTTTCGTACCATCCATAGTAACCGTGTAAGGATTTGCAGCTGAAAGAACTGATCCAGAAACAGAATCAACCCAGTTTACAAATGCATAACCAAAGTTCTTAGTGGCTGTTAATTGCACTGTTGCATTCGGACTATAAGTAGCTGTATTTGGACTTTTTGTTACTGAACCTGCACTGGCATTGTTTAGGCTGATAAATAAATAAATATATGGTAGTGTTATGGTAGCTGATTGAGATGATTCGACCGAACTGTTATAATTTACAGCATCACCAATAGCAGTAACTGCAAATGTATAATTACTACCCGGAGTAAGTCCTGTAACATCGTATGAAGTTCCAGATAAGCCTGTAACTGTTGATGATGTAGCACCATTAAGTAATATTCTAAGCGTGTATGTAGTAACATTTGAGACAGCGCTCCAGCTGGCATGAAATCCGGTATAGGTAACCGAAGTTGAACTCAAACCAGTAGGACTATTTAAAACAGGTAACACGTTTGTGACAGAGCCCGAACATGTAACAGGAGTATAGGTTGCTAAAGCAGTGGTTACGCTGACAGACTCATTATAAGTGTTTACTGCTTTACCGGCTTTCAATCGAACATAAACCGTTTGATTAGTCAGATCACTACCAAGTCCACCCAAAGTTAAAGTCCCTGTGAAAGCGGAGTTATCTGTTGAAATTTCATAATCAGTAGGAGCTGTAAGTGTAACTGCACCACGAAGCAAAATTGTACTTATTGTAAAGGTTTTTGCAGTAGATGGTCCTGAACCCAGATTATAATCTAAATTCACAATACTTCCACCGGTAATGGTTACTGTTTCAGGATAAAAACAGTTTGAATTTCCGGCAGTAATCTTGCCTGCAAAATTTAAATCATTTATGGTAAAATTATAACTTGCGGGATTTACAAATAATATTGATGGAGAACTTTCAGTATATTTTGTGAATGTGACACTCTCGGGAGCAACTGGGGTTGTAACAGAAGAATTGACAGTCATATTAGAAGAGAAGTAATTTCCACTTCCGGTAACGTTAGTATAGCCGGTGGCATACCCAAATTTAAATGTGGCAGGAGTAACCATTGTTCCGGAAGCAAAAATGTTATTGCTAAAACTACTTCCTGATGCAATGCTGGTACCACTATAAAGCCTGAAAAATCCATTACCTAACTGACCTGCTGAATAATACACAGTGTTGTTATTAAATGTAACAACTGTATTGGCAATTGTTGTTTGACGCATATCGAAAAAATAGGAAGAAGCAACAGCATTACAATCAATAAATGTATTATTTGTCATGCTAATATTATTTAGAGTTGATGCCGCAGCTCCAGTAGAAATAATACCACTTGTGCCAATTGATTTAAATGTTGAATTAGTAAATGTAATCTGGCTCACGGTATTAGTATATGTACCAAGAACAAATACACCTCTGTAACCTTCGACCCAACAATTCTGAATTGTAACTTTTGCAGGGAAATTAGTATTACTTGCTGAGTTTACCAAATAGCGTAAAGCGGGAGTACCGGTAAATAACTTAACGCCATCGAATGTAATACCACCAGTCATTAAAGCATCTGCATAAGTAAGAGTATTTAAATAAAGTATCGGAGTTGCGCCGGAAGTAGCAGGGTCATACGTTAACGTGAGTTTGGTAACGCCAGCTGGAACTGCGATTGTAATATCACCACTGGAAGCTGATGTACCCCAGGTGCCTCCTTTCGCAAATTGTAAAGTAATATCTGTATTTCCTGCTGTTACTGCTGCAGACATATAACCCTGAATAGTAGTTGTAGTTGCACCAGAGGCTACCGGATAACTAGCAGCTCCGGCCAGCAGTTTTGTCGTTACTAAGCACGACACCAAAAGAAAAGTAATTAGTTTTTTCATACGAATTAAATTTATTGTTAATGATTAATTTGTTTCAGATATTAATAGATTATCAAGTGGCAAAAATAAAGGAATAAACAAGCAAACTTGTTCAGATATTGGTAAAATAGTTATCCAAATTGGTAATTCAGAAAAATTAGGAAGTTGTTTTATTCAGTATTATATACAGCTAAAAAAGAATCATTTAAAGAGGGAAGAGGATATCCAAAAAGAATATTTTGTATTGAAAAAAGTATAGACTTAACGGCTTAAATATTCCATCCTTAAGCAACACCCAGGTATTGCTTCAAAAAAGAAAGAGGATGTCTTTTTGTACACCCTCTTTCGCATAATAAACAAAACCTTTTATTGAAGTCGTCTTGACTTTTTGAGGAGGGAAACAATATTTAAAAGAAGGGAACGTTTTGTATGCGACAAAACAACAATAACATTCCCTTCATGGTGTACCAAGTACTTGACAAAGATACAATAAGAATTGAAATACTACCTCATTTATCGGTAGCAAAAAGAGGTTTTCAGACCACAAGTTGTCTGATTGAAGTCGTAAATAGTATTTTATATAAGCTGAAAACAGGTTGCCAATGGTATCTGTTGCCAGTAAGAAGTTTATTTTCAGGTGTAGTCCTAAGCCATAAAACTATTTTTGGTCATTTCCGCAAATGGTGTAAGAGTGGTGAGTGGGAATATTGTTGGACGAAAATACTGGAAAAACACAAATCATTTTTGGATTTATCTAGTGCTGACTTGGACGGTAGTCATGCCACAGCACTTCGCGGAGGCGAAGAAGTGGCTTATCAGGGTAGGAAGAAAAGGAAAACGACAAATTCTTTGTATCTTTCTGACAGACAGGGTTTACCTTTAGCTTTATCAAATCCAATGGCAGGTAACCATAATGATTTATATGCAATTGAAAAATCCTCAGAAGAACTATTTTCAACTTTAGGGGAGGCAAAGATTAGTACAGATGGTCTTTTTGTTAATGCTGATTCTGGTTTTGATTCAAAGGACTTTCGATCAATTTGTGAGAAATGGGGAGTAATTCCCAATGTTGCTTTCAATTATCGTAATGGTGAAAACAAAGATGAGTATTTATTAGATGATTTGCTTTACAAACAAAGATACGTTATTGAAAGAACCAATGCTTGGATGGACAGTTTCAGATCGCTGCTTAATAGATTTGATTATACAGTTTCAAGCTGGAAAAGCTTCAATTACATAGCTTTTATGATTATATTATTCAAGAAAATTAAAACTAACAAAAAGTCAAGATGACTTCATTACCTTATTACTTTGATCAATTGAGTTGTTCTATCAGATGTAATCTTAACTATGCATGGTGATTTGTAATCAAAAGTTACTTTACTACCAATTGATGTATTTTGATCAAGTATTAATCCACCGAAATTATAAACTAAAACTTTAGAACCGGGAATTACATTTTCAACAAATAACATATTTCCTCTGGTGTATGCATAGGCACTGCTCATAGTTGATACATCATCTTTAGCAGTAATTGTTACTACTGCTGCACTTTGCGGACTTAATGCACCTGATTGTGCCACTGAAACAACATTATAGCTTGCCAGTGAATTATGTGCTGCATCGGTATAACCCGGACTGGTAGTAAATCCGATAACCTTATTGTTTTTTATCACCACATAACAAATTGAAAAAGGAGTAGCATCCCAATTGAGAACACCTGCATTTGAAATGCTTACATTAGTTGGTGCGTTTGTTGGTTCAATCATTGCTCTCGGATCCCAGCTATCAGAGCCGGTTAAAACATTTTCATAACTGTAGGTTGCTGCTTCTGTATCGGTAAATGAGTTTTTGATACCGTTGTAAGTATAAGTTGTAGTTACCCCGTTCTTAACCGAGTCAATCTGATAACTTGAAATTCGCTGACTCAGGTCAAGGGAATTTCCATTGGCATCCATTGTATTGTAGTCGGCAAAAACAGCTGGAATACCACCCATTTTCGGCCACCAACCTGTTGGATAGATATTTATTTTGCTTATAGTATTAAAGAAAGAAGTTTTAGGGTAATCGTGCCAGGGTCGTCCCAGATAAGTTGTAATGGTTTGGCCGACCGGTCCATCCAATGTACAGTCACGGAACACATAACCCCATTTGGTGGCTGCAGGATGATTCGGTGCCACAATATATCCACCACTTGGACGGGTACACATTATGGTACATTTATCGAAGAAGAAATCGCCCATACCGTAGATAAAATCAACGGCACCCTGAATAAGACAATTTACCAGATATCCACGTCCGGCTACCTGACTTCCGGTCAGGTAGGTATCCTGATAACTACGCAACCAACAGTTTTTGAAAATCATTTTATCACTGTTTGTATAGATTGCCAGGGCCTGAGGACCACTTTGTAACTGGTAACCAAATTTATTTTCGAAACAGATATTCTCGAAATAGCAATTAGCAGACTTAACTACTACAGTCGCGCCTGGATCTACTGAATAAACAACTGAATCGGGATAAGTTGCGGACGCTCCACATAAACGTGCACCCGAAATAATTACACTATCACGGTTCTGGCCAATCATATTAATATAAGGTTTTGTAGCCGGAATATCCACATGACCATTATAAGTACCATTCTTCACAAAAATCAACCAGGGTTGAGTCCTTCCGGTTGGAGCAGCGTCAATTGCAGCCTGAATAGCAGTATAATTACCACTTCCATCTGCAGCAATTACTGCATCGAATAACTTCGGAGTTGGTATTGGCCGATTCATTGTATGAAAATGGATAGTTGTACCTGAGTATATATTTCCTGACATATCGGTAAT
>JBAWXD010000190.1:0-7372 GCA_037144275.1 Paludibacter sp.
GGCAAAATGGCAATGGCTTTCGTTTATCTAATTTTTTAAATACTGATTCGCATTATTTACAGTCTCTAAAGTACTATCTAATGTGAGAAAATTATTTTCATTTTTAGAGTTAACAATATCTTTATACCAATTAAAGTACTCGATATCGAGGTGTTTAAGATTTTTCATTTTGATTATAAAAGCTATTAAGGTATATTTTAGCATTCAAACTAAGTTTTCCATTAAACAGATTTAGAGCTTCATCAAATGAGAATTTATTTGCAATTTCTTGAAAGAAATGTTTATATGTTCCTTTAATTTCAATTGTGTCGAAGACATCTGAAGTCAATGTTGACAAATTTTCTCCAAAGCTTTCAATATCTAATCGACGCGTTGTAGTTATATTACCTTCTCGTTCTAATACTCTGACGAATTTAGAAGGAACTTCTTGTAATATAATTGGTGAGTGAGTGGCAAGTATTGCAAATGAATTATATTGGTCAAGTAGAGCATGTAATAATCTGATTAAATTAGCTATTGCATTAGGGTGTAAATGCATTTCAGGTTCATCGAAAATTACTAATGATTCATTGTTAATATTTGCAATTATGCCAGTAATTACATATACAATAATGCTTTGACCAGAACTTAAAAGTGTTTTACCTTCTTGAATAATTAAATTATAATCATGTTTAATAAATAGTTCTCCATGAAAAAAGTCAAGAATTTCTTTAGGAATTATATGTTGCAAAATTTCATACCAATCAGAAACTCTGTCTCGCTTTTCAATTAGTTCAATTGCTTCCTTGTAGTTTTCGGCCAAACTATTTTGGGTCAAGAATCCTTTTTGATCCTTTAGTCCCAAATACTTATAACTAAATGATTTATTTTTCGCAGGTCTTGTGAATTTATCAAATGCGCTATATGAAACCGCAATTACTTTACTAAATAATGGTCTGTGAGGCGTAAAGCTTCCTGCTTGTTTTAAGTGTCTTTGTTGACCGCTTAAATCAAGTGCAAATTTTGCCAAGTATTGAGTTTTCCCAGTGCCATTTTTCCCAATTATAGAGATTATTCTGTTTGGTAATTCGCTTCCTACTTCAAAATCAAAATCAATTAAATGTTCTTTTTCAGCACCCGCCAACATACAACAGTAAGAAAAATTAAAGTTCGTCTTATAGTCTATACCGTTGATAATTTTATGTGCGTGTTTTAGATTTTTTGCCGCTTCACTACTTCTGGTTAATGAGATTCTCAAACCTCTTTCATCTTCAAAATCTTCAAGAATTGGCGGATTAAAAGCTAAGTCATTTAATGCTGAAAGAATTTCTTCAAAATTTTCTTCAAAATTTTCTTTGAGAATATAATAATAGTTTAAGTCTTGTCCCAATGAAGCAAAATTATTTTCGAGCTCTTCAAATAATTCAGGTAATTTTGTCTCACCATTATTTTTGTCAAGAATTTTGACTTGTCCAATATCAATTCTGTTGCCATTGTTGCCAATGTATTGTAAGAAGTAAAGTGTACTATACTCCCAATAGTCATTCCAACCATTTTTAGTCAACAAGAAATAATCTTTTGTTATTTTCTGTCTAATAGCACTTGAGACACTTGAAAAAAAATTCATTTACATTAGTTTTTCGTTGTTTTATTTTTTTTAATATGTTGGCTAACGACCGAGGCTATGGGCATTTGGCGGTTTGCGGGAGCATTCGCTGTCGTACTAGGATGAAGTTTATGCGGGCGATGAACTTCCTAATTGCACTTCAGCCAGCCAATGCGCATAGGCGTGTGTTACCTGCTGGCCTTGGTTGTAAAGAATTTGTTTTTGTTTCTTGTGTCATGTTTTCCGTGTTGTCTGTCGAATTCATAGATTTTCTTTTTCTTTCTCGGTCTTAAAGTCGTGTAGCTGAAATGAGTGCAGTACGGTTGAATTATATTTTGTCATCTGTCATTTCCCCTAACTGTTTTCTTATATGTTTGTCAAAATCTGATTCAAAAAGTTGGTCTTGCACAACTCTGTATTTCTCAAATTCAGTTTCGGCAAAAGCTTTAGCAATTTCGGCAGTCACTTTTCCCGGATTTTCAAGTACTTCACGTTCGTTAAACTTCAGAAAAACATTTAGTTTCTCAGCCCAATCACTCATTGTCATTGGGAAACCTCGTTCTGCTTGGTCTTCGGCGTAATCTAAATACATTGTCACAAAGCGGTCGAGTGATTTTATTTCTTTTTCTTTCAGGTAGTTTTTGGCTATCGAAACATCAGTTTTGATAATTTTTCCTTCTGGTGCGTTTTTCCAAGTATTTAGTCCCATGTGCTCTTTTTCTGCGTTAGCACGGCTGACAATCAATTCAGCAGCAGTTTGACCGTGAATTGCAAAATGTAGTTTGTTTTGTACTGTCGCAAAAAAAGATTTGGTTGTATCAGCATTTTTGCTGTAATCCATTGCTGTGGCATAAATGTCAGTTATTTTCTGATAAAAACCTCTTTCGCTGGCTCTTATTTCACGGATTTCGGCAAGTAAATCATCAAAGTATTTTTTGCTGAAAAATGCTCCGTTTTTTAATCTTTCCTTATCCAACACATAACCACGAATTGCAAAATCGTGTAGTACGTTGGTCGCCCATTGTCTAAATTGCATGGCTCTGTCGGAATTCACTCTATAACCAACAGAAATAATCATCTCCAGATTGTAAAACTCAACATCTCTTTCAACTTGTCTTTTCCCTTCAATTTGAACTATTCGAAAATTTCGAATAGTTGCATCTTTTTGTTCGCGTGATTTTAAAATTTCTTTGATATGATAGTTAATTGTATTCACTTCCACTTCAAACAATACGGCTATTAACTTTTGTGATAACCAAACGGTTTCGTCCTCAATACGAACTTCGATTGTGTTTTCTCCTGCTTGATTTGTAAAAACAAGAAATTCAGCAGTGCTATTTCGTATTTGCAATTTCTTAGTCATATCTCAAAATTTTAAATTTGTTTTTCTAAATTCGAATACAAAACTACAATAAATTTTGGTTTATGTGAAAAAACTTGCATCTAAATCAACTGCGCAATAAATAAACTTACAGTGCATTGGTTTTTTTATTTCAAATTGCACTTCAACTGTCTAACCGAGCAAAAAAACCAATGTACTGTGACCGCTCTGCCTATTATCAAAAAGCTATAAAAGCCACTGCAAGACGTTTGAAAATAAACACTAACTTGCTGTGGCTTTTTTTGCTTTTTGGGCGATTAATCTTCTGTCTCTTTTTATAACAAACCGACCCTGCGATAAGATACCACAGGGTCGGACAACAGAATTGTTGAAATTTTAAGCCGGTGTATTTGAACTGTCAGCTTTAGGTTTTGCAGCACTACGGCGAATGTTGATGGTGTTTTTGTAATAATCAATTTGATAATTTACTTTGTCGATAAATGTACTGTATTCAGCGTCACCATTCAATAAAACCATAGCATTTGCTACATTGCAGATATTTTTGAAAATCTCATCAACAATAAACCGTGCTGCTCGTACATCGCCACTTATTCGTGTTGAAACTTCGGTTGAACGTGTTCCAAAATCTGCAATAAATGATTTGTTAGCTTCGTCTAATTTTTGGAGCAAAACCGTTGCGTTACACAGTGCAATATCAGCAGCATAATTATTGATAAGCTGGTTTGTAAAACTTGTCAACGATTCACTTTCGAGGTTATAAGCCTGTTTGCGCATATCGCCCACTTGGTCTATAATGCGTTGAATACGGTTGGCTGCATTTTGAACTTCGGGTTCGTAGCTCAACAAACCAGATTTGATATTCAACACAAAAGAACGATAGAGCTGATCACGGTACAAATCCGAATCCTCAATGGTTTTGGTATGCTGGCTGCCTTGTTCTACTTCAATAGAAGCTAACTCAGCAGCCACTGCATCCGCATACGATGGAAAAAACTTGATAAGACCCAATTTCTCTGGAGTTTCTGCAATAAGTTCACTTTTTACAACGGTATGAAACTGACCGTGTTCATTGTTTTTAAAATGCGAAAAGTCCACTTGATTAATTTTCTTCATTGAAACACATTTTTAAGAATTAATAATTTTGTTTTTTATTTTAAGAATATCATTGAAAAATATTGTCGTAAAACCCCTGCGGTACTTTGTATTGTCCCAAAACCCTGTCACACTAATGCGGGAAGACTTTGGGCTCGCCCAATCCATTGTCGCAAAACTGCGGGGATATTTTGAGTTCCCCCAATATGTTGCCGAATAACTGCTGCGACAATTTGTTTTACTCCGCACCTTTGTTTCAAAACAGCGGGAATACTTTAGGCGTATTCAAACCTTTCCCGCTGTTTCTTTGATTTAAAAAGGCTGTGCCCTTATTAGTTATTCCCTACCAATCTTATCAATCTGCCAGTTTTTATTTGATTTCCGTTGGTTAGTTTATAAATGTACAACCCATCTGCAAGCGGTTTTGTGAATTGAATAGTTTGTTCTTTTCCCTGTACAACAGTTGCTTCAAAAACTCGATATACCAATTCGCCTGTAATCGCAAGAATATCAATTGTTGTTTTACCTCCATTTTCGGGTGTAAAACGGAAATTTACCTGTCCATTGCTTGGATTTGGATAAACCGACCAAGCCGTTTTACCTATTCCTGATGTTTCAGTAACTGTACCGCAACTTGTATTATAACTTGCTCCATCATCCTTATTTGTCCAGTTGGTTGTTGAATACGATGCGTCATCAACCTGAATACAAGTTAAGTCTGGATTGTTAGTTGCATTAAAGGTATTGAAGTTTGTATTATTCCCGTTTTTCACATTCAAACTTGTAAGCGAATTATAGTTGCAATACAAGTCTTGTAGCAAAGTATTGGTTGAAAAATTTAAACTTGCCAGTTTATTGTACGAACATTCCACGAAATTAAGATGAACAAGTCCGCTAACATTCAGTGTTGTCAACAAATTGTTATTGCAACACAATTCAACCAGCCCTGTATTGGAGATTAAATTCAAACTGCTAAGTTTGTTGTTTTGGCAGTACAAATTAGTAAGATTTGTAAGTCCTGAAACATTCAAACTGGTTAATACATTGTCGTTGCAATAAATTTGAGTGAGTGAAGTAAGTCCTATTCCTGAAAAAACCAAACTTGATAAATTGTTTGTAGAACAATCAATGTTTGAAAGAGAAGATAGACCGTTAATATTCAAATTGTCAATTGAGTTGTTGCTGCAATTTAAATTTTGGAGAGCAGTATTTGAAGTAACATTCAGTGATGTAAGTAAATTATTGCTACAATTTAATGTCGTTGCATTAGTAAAAGCCTCAATACCTGTCATGTCTGCAATGCTTGCTCCGTTTACATTTATTTCACCCGTATAAGCTGCTGCTTCATAACACTGTATTACACCGTCGCCACTAATATCTATTTCTGTAATATTTAATAATGCCGCTTTAAAATTAGCATCGGGAATATTCACATTGCAGGTGATACAAGTGGTATTATAACTTGCTCCTGCATCTTTGTTGGTCCAATTGGTTGTGGAATAACTCACATTATCAACCTCAATACAGCTTAATTTTGAATTGATTCTTGCATCGAAATAGGTCATGTTTGTATTATTTCCATTTTTAACGTTCAATAACTGCAACCCATTATTCGAGCAATTGAGATAGGTTAATTTCGTGTTTTTCGATAAGTCCAGACTGGTCAAACGGTTTCCCTGACCATAAACAGTTGTAAGAGCTATATTTTTCGACAAATCTGCTTGAGTGAATAAATTGCTGCTAAAATTGATTGTTTGAAGGGCTGTATTACTTGAAACATCCATTTTGGTTAACTGATTATTGGAACAGTTCAACGAAGTAATATGGGTAAAAGATTCAATGCCTTTCAAATCGGTTATTGATTTCCCCGACACATTTAATGCTCCTGTCCAGGCAGCAGCTTCCGAACATTGAATAGCGGCATCGCTGTTGGCATCTAAACCGGGTATTGCCAGTAATGCAGTCTGGAAATTTGTGTCATTAAAATTTACCTCGCAATTAAGATAAAATTGGTAAGGAGCATATATATAGCGTTTATTGATCCCATCGTTAATTTCGAGAAGTGTATAATAATTGCCATCCATCAATGATGTTGGAGAAAAATTAGCATTTAAGGTCTGTATAGTACTTCCTGTTAATGAATTTGAATATGTATCATCTTGTAAAAAAGTGCCGTTGTAAGGGTTTCTGTCCGTATCGAAATATATTTTAAAAGTGCAGTCTTTTGAATAAGAATTATATGCTGTATTCATAAACTGCAATTGATCAGAACCACCAACGCTATAGGTATTCCCAACAGTTAAATCATTTGTGTTTAAGTTCATTTTAAAATTATACACATTTGGCCACACCGAACCCGACCAGTCAATTGCTACGCGAGCACCCGAGCCACCCAACGATGTATTGTTGTGGTAACCGGCAATTATTGCATCGCCACTGTTAGGTGTGTCGGCACTTTTACGATCACCGGCAATGTCTAAGCTGTAAACAAAGCCTGATTTTTGTCCGGCAGTTTCGTAGGTATTAAACCATGCTCTTTCTGTTGAGGTCATGGTGGCTTGTCCGTTATTGGCAGGAGTTGCCAAATTAATAGTTCCGTGGTAGGCAAGAATAGTATTCAAATGGTCGGAAAAATTGTAACTTGTTCCAAGAATATTGTAAGTATAACCAATTTCGTTGTGATAACCTCCGGGCAGCGAAGTCCAAAGACGATTGTATGCTCCGGTTATAGTCTGGCCCTTTGGATAGGCAATATTTTGCCAGTAATTATCGGCAAACAGAATGTTATCGTACACTTTTATAGGTGTATCGATTGTTGATCCGGGACCGATTGGCTGTGCAGCACCTTGTGGGTCGGTAGCGGTTAACGGATGTGGGTCGAGTGTGGTTACATGATCAACTACCACACCTTTTAGTCCCAGAAGACGTGCAATTTCGAAAACCATTCCACCACCACGACTGTGTCCAATAAGATGAATAGGTAATTCGGAAAGAGCAGGTTTGGCGTTTTGCGATTGGTAAATTTTGGGTGCAACAGCCGCAGCCACTTCTTGGGCTGTAACTCCTTTTGTCAAATGGTTCGACACCGCAGTCCAGTTTACCAAAACCACAATATTTGCCGAAGTTGCAGTGGTGAGATCATAATTCCAATTGCTGCATGTGGCAATAAGTGCGCCTTTGCTTCCGGTAACAGTTATGGTAGCTTTAATTCCATTGCCACCACTGCGGGCAATTATTGCATCAGCCATTTTGTCCATCCATGCGGGTTGTGAACCATCTGGATTCCAGCCGTGAACGAGAATAGTAACTCCTGCACCCGGTTTGGTGAAGACTTGAGAGAAGCTTGTTATTGT
>JBAWXD010000191.1:0-7353 GCA_037144275.1 Paludibacter sp.
TCAGACGAGTTGTTATAATGAATTGCATATATAAAGATATTTTACATTTGAAAGCTAAATTTCAATTATTCTTCAGTTATAAATCCGATTTTCTTTCGGGGTTTTGAAATTAATTTTTGGTCGGTATGCAATTCGGCTAAGGTTTGATTGATTAACTCCAATTGCATGCGGGTATCTTCATTTATGTCGTTATAATCTGCAAATACATCTTCGATATAAGCTTTCAGCTCACTAAATTCAGTTGGCAGTTGGCTAAGTTCACTCGCAGGTTTGCTAATGAGCGATTGACGAATAGCTACAAAAGTACGCAGTATGCCTCTATTAGTTTCGATAGCCTTTTAAAGTTTAACACACTGCTTAACATAGCAACACCAAGTTCTGTAAAAGCAAAAGGTGCATATTTTATATTAAAGCCTCTGGTTTTGTTCAAGGTCGCAAATTGCGTCCTTGAAAGTTCAGCAATTTCAGAACCCGAAAGTTGGAACATAAAATCATCACCTTCAAACCGTTCAATATTTCGACGAACAGCCTCTTTAATTCGTTTTGTCTCAACTCCATAAAGCTCTGCCAAATCAGAATCAAGCAGCACCTTTTGATTTCTGATGGTATAAATCTTATTTTGGATAATGGAAGGTTGGAGTTGTAAATTTTCATTCATAAATGAATCCGTAATTTTGGTTTGAAATAAAATCTAAGGCTTTGAAATAGGAATTACCGCTGTTATTACATCGGATGAGTTGTTTTAACGAATTGCAAATATAAATAGAATTTTACAAAATAGTTCTTTGTTATATAACTATTTTCACTATTTTTTTATTGAGGGTTTTGCTCGAAGCGAAGCCCTCATTGTTCAAAAAAAGGATAACACGTTTCCGAATTATCCTTTATCTGTTTTTAAATGAACCGACCCCGTCGCTCGGAGCGACGGGGTCGGTAAAGTAAGGAGAATTATCCTTTAAATATGAGATTTTAATATCTTTTCTTGTAACCACCGCCTGAGCTTCTGCGATCACCTCCGCCGCCTCCGCCTGAAGGACGGCTGCTTCTGTCGCCCAGTTCACGGTTGCGCCATGGTTTGTCGCCTCCACCGGCACTAGCAGCTGGACGGGCAGGACGATCGCCCCGGTCACTACTTCTGTCACTACTTCTGTCACCACCACGATAACCACCGCCCCCACCTGAGCGAGATTCCCCACCACCGTAACTACTGCGTTGACGATATTCCGGCTTGCGACTTCGACCTTCTTCAAATGATTTACTTCCTTTTGCTTCCGAAACAACATAATCGGTTTCACCGGCAAAGGCCAATACTACTTTTTCAACCTGATCGGAAAAAACATCGAAAAAAGTAAATTTATTGGTTACTTCAATTGAACCAATGCTGATGGATTTATCGCCCGTTACATCATTGATGATACCCAGGAAACGTTTTGGATCAATACCTTCTTTTTCACCTACATTCATTTTCAAACGAACCTTGTTGCCGGGTCTGCTTCCACGTTCTCCACGATCAGCTCTTTCAGGTCGATCACCACGCTCTCCACGTTCTGGTCTTTCGCTTCGCTCGCCGCGTTCTCTGACGTGTTCGTGATAGTTCAAATCTTCGGTATCTTTGTAATAATTAAGGAAACGATTGAATTCCAGTGAAACGAAACGTTTCAGAATTTCTTCTTTCGACAGATCTTCCAACTGTTTCATAATCTGTGGTACATAAGGTGCAATTTGTTCTTCGCTTACTTCCACATTTTGCATGCGGTCAATCATATAGAACAATTGTTTTTTACAAACTTCCAATCCGTTAGGGATTTGTTGTTGTTCAAAAGTCTTGCGGAGCATACGCTCAATATCTTTGATTTTGAACTTTTCCTTGGAGTGAATAATCGAAACCGCAACACCTTTTTTGTTGGCACGACCGGTACGACCGCTACGGTGCGTATAAATTTCCACATCATCAGGTAAGTTATAATTGATAACGTGTGTCAGGTCGCTTACGTCAAGTCCGCGTGCCGCCACATCGGTAGCTACCAGCAGCTGAATGTTGCGGATACGGAATTTCTGCATGACTGTATCGCGTTGTGCCTGCGACAAATCACCGTGTAAGGCATCGGCATTGTAACCGTCGTGCATTAAATGATCAGCCACTTCTTTAGTTTCCTGACGGGTACGGCAAAATACTATTCCGTAAATATCCGGATTCAAATCCACAATACGTTTCAACACCAGGTAGCGTTGTTTAGCTTGTGAAACATAATAAATGTGTTCTACGTTTTCAGCTCCTGAGTTCTTTGTTCCAACGGTGATTTCCTCGAAATTCTTCATATAGCGTTTGGCTATATTGGCAATTTCTTTGGGCATGGTAGCCGAGAAAAGCATGGTACGACGCGTATCAGGCGTGCGTTCCAAAATAGTTTCAATATCTTCTTTGAAACCCATGTTCAGCATTTCGTCTGCTTCATCGAGTACCAAAAAGTCAATACTTCCGAGTTCAATTTTACCGCGTTCAATCAGGTCGATCAGACGACCCGGAGTAGCTACGATAATTTGTGGAGGAGTATCCAACTGGCGTAGTTGGGTACGAATGTCTTCGCCACCATATACAGGCACAATACGCATACCGCGCATGTTTTTGGAATAGCCTTTCAGGTCGTTGGCAATTTGAATACACAATTCGCGGGTTGGAGCAAGCACGAGAGCTTGTACCTGTTTGCGACCGGAATCAATCATATTCAACACTGGCAGCCCGAAAGCTGCAGTTTTTCCGGTTCCGGTTTGAGCTAATGCCACTAAATCGGCAGTTTTCTCTAACATAAACGGGATGGCTTGTGCTTGCACGGGCATAGGTTGCTCGTAGCCAAGTTCTTCGATGGCCGATAAAATATCGTCCTTCAAATTCAATTCTTTAAATGTCATTTGGTTGTTTTTAGCACACGTTTTTGAGTTGTTATCCGTCGAATTTTTCATTCTCTAATGAAAACGTGTACCATTTTGGTAAGCATACTGCTATATAAGGCAGTGAAATTCGGATAGTTACTCACAACGCGCAGTTGTTTTTAAATCGGGTGCAAAGGTAGTGATAATAATTGGAATCAGCACTAACCCTCTAAACCTTTGTTTACAGCACCAATTTTTTGTCGTATCTTTGTAGCTGCTTATAATTGAATGTCACTTTGCATTCAACTTTCAAACTTTTTACTTTCAACTTTCAAACTAAATAAATATGGCTCTTCAATGTGGTATCGTGGGTTTGCCCAACGTTGGTAAATCTACCTTATTCAACTGTCTCTCCAATGCTAAAGCGCAAGCTGCAAATTTCCCATTTTGTACAATAGAACCTAACGTGGGTGTGATAACTGTTCCTGATGAACGATTAAATAAATTGTCCGAATTGGTTCACCCGCAACGCATAGTGCCTACCACCGTGGAAATTGTCGATATTGCAGGATTGGTAAAGGGTGCAAGCAAAGGAGAAGGGCTTGGAAATAAATTTTTGGCCAATATTCGTGAAACCGATGCTATTCTACATGTTTTACGTTGTTTTGATAACGAAAATATTGTTCATGTTGATGGTAGCATTAATCCGGTGCGTGACAAAGAAATTATTGATACAGAGCTCCAATTGAAAGATCTTGAAACTGTTGAAAGCCGTATAAATAAAGTACAAAAACAAGCTGCAGCCGGCGACAAACTGGCAAAAACGGTCTATGATATTTATGTTCAATACCGTGAAGCATTGATTCAGGGAAAATCGGCTCGTACCGTGAAACTTGATCCATTGGACAAAAAGCTGGTAAAAGACCTTTATTTATTGACTGATAAACCGGTCATGTACGTTTGTAACGTGGACGAAGCATCTGCCGTAAGCGGGAATGCTTATGTGGAAGCATTACGGGAATCGGTGAAAGATGAGAATGCTGAAATTCTGATAGTGGCTGCTGCTACCGAAGCTGATATTGCTGAACTGGAAACCTATGAAGAACGTCAAATGTTTCTGGAAGAAGTTGGGTTGAAAGAGTCGGGTGTTTCACGTTTGATTCGTGCGGCTTACCATTTACTCGATTTACAGACCTATTTCACCGCCGGAGTGCAGGAAGTGCGTGCCTGGACATTCGGACGAGGTTGGAAAGCACCGCAATGCGCCGGTGTAATTCATACCGATTTCGAAAAAGGCTTTATCCGTGCCGAAGTAATTAAATACAACGATTTCACTACACTGGGTTCTGAAGCTGCCTGCAAAGAAGCCGGTAAAATGAATGTGGAAGGAAAAGAATACGTGGTCACCGACGGTGATATTATGCATTTCAGGTTTAATGTGTAAAACTGCCTCCACCCCCTAAAGGGGAGAAATATAAAATCTTTTCTTACTCCCCTTAAGAGGTTGGGGCTACTTTATTATCCAAACATTTCAACATCTTCTTTTGAAATAGCCATTCCACCCAAAATTATAAGTCGTTCCACCATATTCCGTAATTCACGGATATTGCCTGTCCATGATCGGTTTTGAAGCATTTCAACTGCTGAGACTTCAAAAGCTTTTGGCTGAATGCCTTGTTCGCTGCAAATCAGTTCGCAAAAATGGTTAATCAATAAAGGAATATCTTCTTTTCGCTCATCCAGGCGGGGAACCTGAATCGGAATAACATTCAAACGATGAAACAAATCCTCGCGGAAATTTCCGACTTCAATTTCATTTTTAAGGTTTTTATTGGTGGCGGCAAGTACCCGAACGTTTACTTTAATGCTTTTGTCGCTACCTACGCGTGTCAATTCATTTTCCTGTAATACCCGCAGTACTTTGGTTTGAGCCGATAGACTCATGTCGCCGATTTCGTCCAAAAATATCGTTCCTCCATCAGCTTGTTCAAATTTCCCGATTCGTTGTTTTATGGCTGATGTAAAAGCGCCTTTTTCGTGTCCAAATAATTCACTTTCAATAAGTTCTGAAGGAATAGCAGCACAGTTTACCTCCACAAAAGGAGCATCAGTGCGGTTGCTTCCTTCGAATAGCAGACGTGCAACAATTTCTTTTCCGGTTCCATTATCACCGGTTATGAGCACCCGTGCGTCTGTTGGAGCTACACGTTCAATCATCATTCTGACCTTTTGAATAGCTGCTGAATCTCCAACCATTTGATGCCGTTTGGCAATTTTCCTTTTCAGGGTTTTGGTTTCAGTAACCAGCGAATTACGTTCCAGTGCATTTCGGACGGTTATTAGCAGTCGGTTCAGATCGATAGGCTTGGTGATAAAATCGAAAGCTCCTTTTTTAATACATTCTACAGCAGTTTCAATATTCCCATGACCCGAAATCATTACAATAGGAGCCTCAATTTCGCGTTCCATGAAATGACCGAGTAGCTCGATACCATCCATTTCGGGCATTTTTATGTCCGAAAAAATCAAATCAAATGTATGGCTCTGAAGCATATCCAGTGCTTGCTTGCCATTCTCTGCTAAGCTTATCTGATGTTTTTCAAACTCTAATATATCTTTCAGCGTATTGCGGATGCTGCGTTCGTCGTCGATTACTAATATTTTTGCCATATAATTACAAATTACAGGAATTTAAAACGAATTAAATAGAATTAAATTGTTGTCTGTGAATGTATTGGAATAATCCGAAAAAGATTAAAATGAGTGAAATTCGTCTTAATGCGTCCAATTAGTAGCTTATAAATCAAACCCAATATCGCGTCTAAAGTATTTTCCGTCGTATTGTATTTTCTGAGCATTTGCAAAAGAAACGGCTAACGCTTCGTCTTTTGTTTTGCCATAGGAGCTGATAGCCATCACGCGACCACCATTGGAACAAATATTTCCATCTTTTTCGGTAGTTCCGGCATGAAAAACGATACTGTCCTCAATACTTTCAAAACCTGATATTACTTTTCCTTTTTCAAATTCTTCGGGATAACCACCTGAAACTAACATAACTGTAACTGCCGTACGTTCATCAAATTCAACCGTTTTTTCATTCAGATTGCCGTGGGCAACACCTTCGAGTAAATCTACAAAATCACTTTTTATTCGGAGCATCACCACTTCAGTTTCCGGGTCACCCATCCGTGCATTGTATTCAATGGTGTAAGGTTCACCTTTTACTTTTATCAGTCCGAAAAAGATAAAACCTTTGTAAATGATTCCTTCGTTCCAAAGTCCTTCAACCGTTGGGCGAATAATGCGCTCTTCCACTTTTTGCATAAACTCAGCGTTGGCAAATGGAACCGGCGAAACAGCCCCCATACCACCGGTATTCAAGCCTTTGTCACCTTCGCCAATGCGTTTATAATCCTTAGCTTCAGGCAGAATTTTATAGTTTTTCCCATCTGTAATCACGAAAACCGAACATTCAATACCATCCAAAAACTCTTCGATGACCACCGTTTTGCTGGCTGCACCGAATTTTCCATCAAGCATGGCTTTCAATTCCGAAATTGTCTCATTCAAATCATTCAGAATCAGTACACCTTTACCTGCAGCCAACCCATCGGCTTTGAGGACATAAGGAGCTTGCAAACTTTTCAGGAAATCAATTCCTTGTATAATATTTTCTGCAGTAACGCTTAAATATCCGGCAGTTGGTATTTTGTGGCGGAACATAAATTGTTTCGAAAAGTCTTTACTTCCTTCCAGTTGAGCACCTACTTTATCAGGTCCTACAACCGGAATGCCTTTCAACTCGGCATCTTCTGCAAAAAAGTTCACCACTCCTTTTACCAGTGGATCTTCAGGTCCAACCACCACCATATCAATTTTATAATTTAATACGGCTATTTTTAATGCAGGAAAATTATCAGCTGCAATGGGCAGATTGGTTCCAACGGTGGCTGTTCCCGGATTTCCCGGAGCAATGTAAAGCGTTGATAATTTGGGACTTTTGGCGATTTTCCAGGCCATTGCATGTTCGCGTCCGCCTGAGCCAAGGAGAAGGATATTCATAGGGTGTTCTTTTTATTTTCTTTAGCGCAAAAGTACTGAAATTGCTTGAATCTGACAAAACATCACATTGTTACTCGTTCGATGCAATTCATCTGCAGCTATTCATTTAAATCTTAAATCAAACTGAATAAATTCTCATTTAAAACTCAGATAAAACATATCTTTATAATAGAGTTATATTATAGCTTTATATGAGTTATATCTATGCTTTATGTGAGCTATAAATAATAATTTGCTCAAAAGCTGATGCCTTTTAGCTATTGAAAATGATTTCAGAATTTGAGAATTAGAATTGAGGAGTTTTGGAGGAAGAGAAATTAGAAAAGGTCTATAAAAGACGAAAGGTAGCTTGCCTCACGGCATACTACCAATCTTTGTTAACCTTAAATCTAATACTATGAAAAAATCACGATGCAA
>JBAWXD010000192.1:0-7295 GCA_037144275.1 Paludibacter sp.
TGCGGGAGCATTCGCTGTCGTGGAACGACAAGGTGAATGCGGGAGCAAAACCTTCTAAATGCACGTCAGCTAGCCAATTACCCATAGGCGTGTGTTAGGCGGTCGGTGTTTGTTTGTATCAACCTAGTTTCTTTGATAATTTGACGATTTTTCCAATCTCAAAAAGAATTTTGTCTATATAAAAAAGATATTCTCTTGTCTGACATTTGAGTTCTGATATAAATTTGAGGTAGTCTTGCTTGTCAAATTGATTTACTTTGTCAGATTTTCGTATAGTGTAATATTCACTTTCGTCATCACTTAGATACAATTTCACGGCTCGAACCACATGTTGGTCGATAATTGGATTTTTCTCAGGGTTGCCTAAATGGTTCCCGAAACTGTAAAATACAAGCGAGTCGTTTTCTTCAGTTTCTGGCAAGCCAGCATTCTTAATTCCTTTGATAATTTGTCTCAATTTCTGCAAGTCACCTTGTTTCCAGACAAGTGCAAACAACAATCTTGTCAACGGATTTAAATTTTCCTGGTTGATGGTTAGTTTGTCCTTCTCATCAAATGTTAGCGTTTTGTTATTTATCAATTCTTCAATTTCTATCGGTTTGATACCGAATTTCAATCTTGGATACTTGTCGTTTTGAAGGTTCAAGTTGTACTCACAAGCAATTTTCTTCAAATCTTCTGGTAATTTTGATTGTCGTATCTTGTCAAAAAGTATGGAGAATTCATTCCTTTCAATTTTTAAGTCCTCTCCAATAAACTTATAGGTTTTCGTAGCTTTCCATTTCTTCATTTTTATGTCGTATTTGAAATTTACGCTCAATTTTTCGCTGTTATTTTCCATGCTGAAAAAATCATCTGCCTTGATTTTTTTCGTATTCAGCATCCTTTCAAATTCCTTTGCAACAATGGTTTTGTAGTCACAATGAACATTCGTTATATAAAGGCAATGAATCGGATAATGGTTGAAAATAGTTTCCAGAAGTGTATGAAAATCATCGAATTGATTTGTTTCTTCTTCTGTCGAATTCTTGGAGAAAAGGTATTCGTCTGTAATGGAAGAAAATACAGTCTTTCCGTTTAAATTTCTGCGTTGGATTTTAATTCCACCACCTTCTCCTGCGATATCAAGCAAAATGTCATTTTCTTCATTCATAATATTTAATTTTTTTGTTTAATTGTTTTTAGGAAATGATTGTCATTCTAAATTGAATTTTCTTCGTCTCTTTCAATTAACTTCTTGTAATGTTGAGTTTTTGAAAATTCAATCAGCACATCTTCTGAAATCATTTCCAAAGTTATTTGCTTCCGCCAAAGCCATTTATAGATATTGACTGTGTTTCTAAAACTTAGCGGTGTTTTAACAAGTTTCAATCTTTGTATTATTTCGGGAACTTCTTCTGCAAAATACTTTTCTGAATCTTTCTTAAGTCTCGCAGTTTGTTCTCTAGCTTCTTCAATTGTGACTCCATCCATTAACATTACAGAAATCATTGCTTTAACATTTCTCTGAATATGATATTCGTTCAACTCCTTGCTATTTGCATTGCGATTTTCGTATTCACGTATTCTTTCAATCTCTGTAAGAAATTCCTCTTGAGTTACTCGAATTCGCCATTCTTCTCCTTTGCTTGATAATTCATTAAGCTTATTATTGTAGTCGTTTATGTATTCTTCTGTCGATTTCATGTTTTTCTATTTTTTTACACTGCCGCCTAACGACCGAGGCTATGGGCATTTGGCGCTTTGCGGGAGCGTTCGCTGTCGTGGAACGACAAAGTGAATGCGGGAGCAAAACCTGCTAAATGCACGTCAGCCAGCCAATGACCCATAGGCGTGTGTTATGTGCTAGCAGCTTGGTTGTAATTAGTTTGTTTTCGTCCGTTTCTAAACGCTGATTGTTGTCGTTTACGCAAAAATTTTCGTTTCTTTCAAGTCGAATTTCACGGAATTGTCGAACTACGTTAAAACACTGTCGAGTTACTTAAAAATCAATTTCTTTTCTTCAAAGTCAAACCAAACAAAACATTCACAAATTAAAGAAAAAAATTTAAAATATTAGCATAAAATCTGACCAATTCTACAATAAAATCTCATAACCTTAAATTGTATATGAAATTATGTACTTTTGCATTATCTTTTACATGGAATATGATTTGGCTTCTACTATCTTTCTTTCTCTATGCTTTCAATAATGTGGTCTGGAAATGGACTGCAAGCAATGAAAATTCGTTGTATCTTATCAGCCGTCGGGCTATATTTACAGTTGTTTTTGCTACCGTTGCTTTATTTCTAACTGAAACTAGTGGACTTTCATTTATTCATCAGCCTTTGTATTACCGTATTGTTATCGGGTGTTTATTGGGGACGTTAGGCTTGATATTGATGGTAACTTTCCTGAAAAGCGGAAACCTGACACGCCTGAGTTATTATATGTTTTTAGGACTGGCCATAAATGGTTCATTCACTTACTTCTTGAATCACGAACCATTTACCCGCAAACTTTTAATCGGGAGCATAATACTGATAGCAGGTTATCTAATTTTTCTGTGGGATGAGCGCCGGAAAATAAAACTGGAACCTATCCTGCTTACTCAACATTTATTACTGGCGGGAATGACTGTTTGTTTTTCGGCAAATACCCTCATACAATGGAAAGCATTGACTAACTTCAAGCCGCTCTCCATCATGCTCACACAGGAATCTGTAGTTTTAATCGTCACAACAATACTATACCTTATACTTGCAAAACAAAAGAAACAAAAACCAACTGTTCAGAGTTATGTGCGTTTTCCAATAATGGCTGCTGTTATTATGCTGGCTGTTTTCTGCGGATTAATGGGATTGAAATATACCAATCCGTTTATTTCTTCCATCAGTGGAGTGCTGGTTCCTCTTCTAACTGTTTCCTTTGGCTTTATATTCTTCAACGAAAAACTAAATTGGGCTCAGATAATTTCTTTTGCTGTGATAATTGTGGGGGAAATGGCGTTGGTTTAGGGATATTCAAATAAAACGGACTTGCCACTAGAGTGTAACAAGTCCGTTTTTATATATTAAGTGACTTAAAAAATTAAACACTACTAAGTATTTATTTTTCAAATTTAATCTTTGACACAACGAACAGAAAGTCCATTTGACTTAATTAAAGTCCAAGTATCGTCTAAAATAGAATTATCGTTTTTCATCCTAAAGCTATATGCATGGTCGGTAGTGCTATTATTTGAAGTCCACCAGAAACCATAGTAGTTAACGTTTTCGAACGTTCCATTGCCATACCAACAATCGCCTCCCGGAAGGGCAGAAAATCCTGTTTCGTTTGTTGCTCCTTGATTTGGAGATACCCAATTGTTAGTACCTGATTCTTTAAGTTTACCACCTGCTACATTTGCTCCACCTAGGTAATTCTTAAGTGTAGCCAAATCAGTTAAAGTAGCTATGTGCCAGCCTGTTGGAGCTAAGTTGCGAGTATCACTTACGGCATACCAATTATATAGATGTCCGTATTTATTGCCGTTGGCAGCCAAGTTGGAGTAATCGCACCAAGCACCTATTCCTGTATTAGCCCAGTCACTTCCAACTGTAAGATTGGGAATAACTTCACCATTACGATAATGAGTTACACGAAGGTTTGAAGCCATCCAAGTTTGTGTACCAATTTTAACAGTTTGATAAACATTTCCATCAATATCGGTAATAGTAATAGGTTTGGGTGCATAAACTTTCTTGAATGTTACACTATCTACAGAAGATATTTCACTTTTGTAAGCTACAGCTCCTGCCTTATACACATACAAAGTGTCCTGTGCAAAAGATGCATGAACTATCAGAAATAAACTTAAGAATATTTTCAAAATTGTTTTCATATTTTTCCTCCTATTATTTATTGTTTAATGAATTTTGTGCTTGTTATATTTGAGCCATTATTGCAACGCAATAAGTAAAGTCCGTTTGGTAAAGTAGCTACTGAGAAGCTATTTACAAAATTGTATAATGTGTTACGCAATGCCACTTTACCATCAATTCCCACAATTTCTAACTCAGTATTTTGTGAATTTTCATTAGCAATCTCAATGTTCAATATATCGTGCACCGGATTAGGGAAAAGTTTCAGTTTGATGTTTACTGCTCCATTTATCGGAGCAATATCGGTATTTATTCCAAAATTCATATATTGTACATTGCTACGAACAAAGGAACTGGTGCTGGCATCTTTCTTGTTTACCGTTACATTGCTGCCAGCAAAGGTGAGCGACTTAATTGTACTCAGATTAAATGGTGTGTTTGTACCTACTTTTTGTTTTACAAACAGTGCGGTTTGCGCCTGTGTTGCTTGTAGCCCTAAGCCCAGCAACACTACAGCACAAGTTTTGAGTTTTCTGTGTTTCATACTATTCTTTTTTTCAGTTGTTTTTTTGTATTTATTAACTGCAAGTAATAATTTGTGAATATACCTGCAATAATAATTGTATTTGTCTTTTTATATCCTTTTTAGTTACAAACATCATAACTTACTAGTTAGGGTTAGTAGATTTCAAACAAATTCCCAGCTTTAAAATCTCCATTTTTAATGACTGATTTTTTGACTCTATAATTTTGTTCAAAACAGTCAAGAACACCAGAAATTTGATGTTTGCATATCATTCTGAATCTTAGTATATCTTTGCTGTCATCAACCCATATTGACTCTAAATCAACATACGTTACAAAACGAAAAACATAATCATAACTAGTATCTTTCTTGTCAAACTTTTTAAGAACAAACGGAACATTCCTTTTAAGTTCTATTAGTTCTGACTTTTCAATTTCACCACTTGGTGTTTGATGTTTTCTAATTATATGAAGCTGAGCTTTAATATCATAAATATTAAATTTTGTTTTATTAATTACTTTAATAGAGTATTTGAGTTCATTTTTCAAACTTAAACCTTTTGAAATTTGAGGGGAAATCTCAATTTTAGGTCTAAGTAAATTCAGTATATATAGAAAAGTTATTGCTGAAATTAGTGATGTAAACAATCCAGTTACGATAATCCCTAAATAGTTGTTTTGCAGAAATTCTATCATTTCAAAAATTATTAGATTAGTTTTGATTTTTCATTCTTTTACAACCTTCCCAAGTTCGGCAGGTCTTTCAACCCGCCTCCTTTTTGTTGCAAACAGACAGCATAGTTCATAGAATATTATTATCGTGAAAACGATTCACTTCTCTTAATTCACTATGCTGCAAATTTAGGGTTTATTGACTTTCAAAACTTTCTCAAATGTTCTCAAATAGAAAAATGCCGGAAAAAGATTAGCAAAGACTATCTTTTCCGGCATAATTTGTATGAAAATCAACCAATTATTACTTCCAAAGGCAAGTAACCTAATTTTAGGGAATCGTATTTTTCAGTAATTCAGAAGCAATCAACATATTGACAGTTTCGTGGTTTTTATTATGCAAATTATAGGTCTTCGGGCATTGATGCAGCGGATTAAAACTCGAAAGTTTGGACTTTGCTTCCTGCGGTTTGCCATCGCCAAGCAAAACATACGCTTCATAAATTTTCAATAAATTGGCGTAACGGAGCATATTTATGTTTTGAGTATAGATGTTTGTAGTAAAATTCATGTATTTGAACATTCTTTTTAGAGCATATTGATCACGGTTTATAAAAACGATCTGACAAAATATCAATGCAACATATAAACGCATATCCTGATTTTCGTTGGCTACCAAAACTGGTATTTCTTCCAAAAGGTTATCTATAATTTCTTTATCATTCCGAAAATAATAAATCAACAACGCCAATCGACGCATTTTGGGAATAGGGTGTACGGGTTCTATTTCTCGGAAATGAATAAGAAAATTGAAATGCGGAGACTTCAACATCCCACTTTCAATATCGCGCTGACACATCAAACAATGATAAAACAACTGTGCTTCAAGGTTTTTTTTGTGTTTATGATAAAGTTCCAACATTTCACCGTAATAGCCGTTTAGGTTGTCCTCATCCACAAATCGTTCAATATAACATTCCTGAGCAACCGGATGACTTGCATAATACGGCATAAGGTCTTTTAGCAGGAGAGAATTTCGGAAAATCAATCCCAGTTCCTGTATAAAGTAAAAATGTGGAGAATTATATTCCACTACATCAAAGATGTTTGGAATATCAAATAATTGCGATAACGTATCAATGTCCTGTTTCGCTAAAGCAACCTGAACCAATGCCAAAGTAACTTCATATTTGTTAGGAGTATCGGCAAATCTGGAAATAATTTGATTGAACTCTTCAAAATCACGGTATCCGTTGTGTCGTACCATTGTGATTATTTCCAAATGTTCAAAATCATTAGCTGGATTCTCTTTCTTCAAAAAGTCATCCCAATCAGCAAAACCTATTGTTTTACAAATCGCATCGAGGGTAAAAAGCGAAGGATTCGTTTCGTCAGGATATAGAAAAAGTCGCTTCAATGTACTTACACTGACCGAATGGTGAGTTGTTGTATAAATCTGTTGAGCAAGTTGTGTGATATTCTTGTTGATTTTAAGGGAGTAAGGCAATGCATTCTGAACGACTGTCCGGAATCGCTCCATCACCTTAGCATCCTGATTATTCACTCCTTTGGGCATAATTTTGTATTTGTCAATTGGGTATAGTTTACGAAAAATTCAACAAATTCGCAGTCGCTTTCTTATTTTTTTGCTGTTGCACATAACGACCGAGGCTATGGGCATTTGGCGGTTTGCGGGAGCGTTCGCTGTCGTGGAACGACAAAGTGAATGCGGGAGCAAAACCTGCTAAATGCACGTCAGCCAGCCAATGACCCATAGGCGTGTGTTATGGCCAGTTGTTTTTATCATCCTTTCCAATATATCACTAATAATTCGTGAGCTGTCTTCGGTATTATTTGTCGGTCGTTTTTATTTTGACCACTCACAGATTGCAGTTTCTCTTTTAATGCAATGTAAATGGGGTGTTTTATGCTCGAAAGCATATAGTCTCCGTTTTTAAGCTCTTCAGTTATTTCGTTTTTAAGTTTCTCCTTGTCTGTCTGTAAGTTGTTTATAAAGTCAAAGCCACATTTAATTATTGCATTAGATTTTAGTCTTAGAAGTTGGTCGTCAAGGAATGGAAGTCCATATTTTTTGTAATCTCCAAAAATTTCCTTTACGATTTTTGTTGTCGTTTCAATTTGTCCGTTATGTAGATAGTAAGCGTCTGGAATTTTTAAAGCACCAGTCTTGTGTCTTAATACCTTCAAGTCTATGTGTGGATTAATTAGTCCAATGTTATAATAGTTTGAAAAAA
>JBAWXD010000193.1:0-7255 GCA_037144275.1 Paludibacter sp.
ATCGTTTTTGGCATAGTTGCAATATCTCTGAAAATATCGCTGAATTTACTTTCTTCCTGTATAACGGTTTCATTTTCAGCATTAAATACCGCAAGTTCT
Source organism: Paludibacter sp. (assembly GCA_037144275.1). Classification (GTDB taxonomy): domain Bacteria; phylum Bacteroidota; class Bacteroidia; order Bacteroidales; family Paludibacteraceae; genus Paludibacter. The sequence continues at coordinate 100 of JBAWXD010000193.1, forward strand.
TCGGGAGAATATTCCTTTGTTGTGAATACTGTCCAAAGAATGGTGACTATCATTACGCCTGCACCAATATAAAACGAAAAGACGACATTATCAGGTATTCCGCCGGTGGCGGCAACTTTAGAAATACCCAACCATTCTGCCAACATATAAGGAAGCCATGAACCGATAACCGCTCCAACTCCTATTAAAAATGTCTGGATAGAGAACCCCAGCGTACTTTGATCAGCAGGAAGCATATCGGCTACCAAAGCGCGGAAAGGTTCCATAGCTACGTTGAACGAAGCATCCATAATCATTAGAAATCCTGCACCAATAAACATAGCCGGGAGTACACTGGCAAAAACTCCGGCATTAGGCATTAATATCAATGCAATCGATGCCAATATAGCTCCAACCAGAAAAAAAGGTCGACGACGACCAAGTTTAGTCCAGGTATGATCGGAATAATGCCCGATAATGGGTTGAATTATCATACCTGTTATCGGAGCTGCCAGCCAAAACCACGAAAGTTGTTCAATATCAGCGCCGAATGTTTGTAAAATTCTACTGGCATTGGCATTTTGAAGGGCATATCCAAATTGAATTCCCAAAAATCCCATGCTCAAACTCAGAATTTGTAAAAAATTGAAATGAGGTTTTGTGTTTAGCGTCTTGTGATTCATGTTCAACGTTGGTTTTACTTTGTTGTGCCACGAATAATTAAATTCGTTTTCACAATTTTATTAGAATATTGCCCGTGAGTAATACCATTTATTTTGTCGAGAAGGAGTTTAGCAGCATGTTTTCCCATCTCAAATCCATGTTGTTCGACAGTACTAAGCATAGGATCACAGGCCTTTGCCAGTTCACCATCCGAAAAACCAAATATGGCAATATCTTCCGGAACTCTCAGCTTCGCTAATTTTACAGCGTATAATATTCCCGCAGCACAATGATCATTAATAGCAAAAAAACCATCAGGGCGGTTTGGGTTATCCAGAATTTCAGGAGTAATAATAATAGCTTCTTCACGGGTGTCGCAAACCCGGATGAGACTTTCGTCAACAGGCAAACCATACTTTCGGAGTGCATCCAGATAACCGTTTTTTCTGTTTTTGGAAATTTCTAAATGTAGTGGCGAACTGTAGAATGCAATCCGTTTACAACCTGTTTGAATAAGGTATTCCACTGCAGCATAAGCTCCTGCGTAATCATCAACTACCACGCGGTCAGTAGTAATCCCGATACAAATACGGTCGAAGAACACCAACGGAATATCGCTGTCAATTATATCCTGGAAATGGTCGTAGTTGGTAGTATGTTTACATAGTGAAGCCAGCACTCCTGAAACACGTGTGGAAATCAAAGCTTTAGTGTCGCGAACTTCTTTTTCGTAGTTTTCGCTTGACTGGCAGATGATTACATTGAAATCTTCCTGATTGGCAATTTGCTCAATACCCGAAAGTATTGACGAAAAAAAATAATTATTAATTTCCGGTACAATGACTCCAATTGTATTGTTTCTGCTCATTCTTAAGCTCAAAGCTAATGTATTAGGCTTATAATTATAATCTTTTGCATATTTATTAACACGGTCTTTAGTATCTTGACTTATGTCGGGGTGATTCTTGAGTGCTCTTGACACAGTAGAAGGGGAAATATTCAATGCCCGTGCAATGTCTTTAATCGTAATTGGAGTTTTTTTCATAGCCATTATGAAATGCTTTAAAATAAAATAAGTACTGTGTGATTTAAGGTAATCTGCTGAAAATCAGATAATAATGTATAAAATCAAAAAATAAGCAAGTTCAATTTTCCTTTGTATAAATAATTATAATGCAAATGTAAAACAGATTATCCGAATAAAAAATTATTTCCGCGAATTTAAAAGATATAATTCGCAAACGTTTGCATAGGTTTTTCGATTTATATTTATTAAACAGAGTTTATACATAATTATTAATACTCTATTTTTGCTACCTGAATTGATAAATGCATTTGATGATTTTAATTTGAATAGAAATCAGTTAAAGTTAAGAATGCCTCAATGATACAAAAAACAATAATTTTAAATCCTTAAAAAATTAATGCATGAAGTACAATCACTTTAAGCCCAAATTACGCGCTTTTGTAGCCGTATTTGTGATGTTTGTTCTTGGTTTAACAGCCAATGCCCAACAAATATCAGTATCCGGAGTTGTGAAAGATGCTGCCAACGGGGAACCTATCCTGGGCGCAAGCATTCTGGAAAAGGGAACCTCGAAAGGTATTATCACGAATTTAGATGGACAATTTACTATCTCGGTTCCAACTAATGCAACCCTTGTTGTAAAATACCTTGGTTATCTATCTGTTGAAGTTCCTGTATCAGGTAAAAAGAATCTTCTTATTCAATTAAAAGAAAATGCAATTGCTTTAGGTGAGGTGGTTGCAATTGGTTATGGTGTTGTTAAGAAGAACGATGCTACCGGTTCATTGACTGCCATTAAACCGGACAAACTAAACAAAGGTCTTACTACCAACGCTCAGGACATGATTACCGGTAAAATTGCCGGTGTTAATGTTACTTCAGGAGGTGGTACTCCAGGCGGAGGAGCAACTATTCGTATTCGTGGTGGTTCATCACTTAATGCCAGCAACGATCCGTTAATTGTAATTGATGGATTAGCTATGGATAATGATGGAGTAAAAGGTGTTGCAAACCCTTTGAGTGCAATTAATCCTAATGATATTGAGACTTTCACCGTTTTGAAAGATGCTTCTGCAACCGCTATTTACGGTTCCCGTGCATCGAATGGTGTCATTATTATTACCACTAAGAAAGGTGAAAAAGGTTCTAAACCGCGTGTGTCATACGAAGGTAACATGTCGGTAAGTAATATCAAAAAGACACTTGATGTCCTAAGCGGAGATCAATTCAGAGATTTAGTCAAAACATTATATGCAGGTAAACCTGATATTCTTTCCAAGCTTAACAATACTTATATGTGGCTTGATAAAAATGGAAAATGGACAAACAGTACAGATTGGCAAAGTGAAATTTATCAAACAGCATTAAGTACCGATCATAATATAAATGTTATGGGAGGTTTTAAAAATATGCCATATCGTTTTTCGGTAGGTTATACAAATCAGAATGGTATTATAAAAACATCTAATTTTGAACGATATACCGGAGCTTTCAGTCTTAATCCATCGCTTTTTGACGATCATCTGAAAATAAATTTGAATGCAAAGGGAATGCTTGTAAGGAACAGATATGCCGATGGTGGTGTGGTGGGATCAGCAGCTTCAATGGACCCTACAGAACCTGTTATGGGATATGGTGATATTTACAAAAAGAATTTTGGCGGATACTGGCAATGGAATACAACCGATAAAGGGGTTACAATAGCCAATTCTCTATCAATGAAAAATCCGGTTGCAACCTTAAACCAAAAAATGGATGTGGCTAATTCAAAAGATTTTATTGGAAGCGCTGAATTCGACTATAAATGTCATTTCTTACCGGAACTCAGATTACACTTAAATTTGGGAATTGAATCAGCCAGTGGTCTACAGACTTTATACATTGACTCATTGTCGGGAAGTGATACGCATCATGGACGTCAAGGTTGGGAGGAAATCAGCAAAATAAATGAATCATTAAACTATTATATGCAATACTCAAAAGAGATTGACAAACAAAAGTTTGATGTGATGGCTGGTTACGAATGGCAGAAATTCCATCATGAGGGAAGTAATTCTTATGAGGGTTTGGAAACAAATGTTCTTGACCCAGTTACAGGTCATATTGGTGGTTATAGTTATAAAGCAAAAGAATGGAAATCTGAAAATTATTTAGTTTCATTCTTTGGTAGATTAAATTATACCTATAATAATAAGTATTTAGCCACTTTTACATTGCGTGATGATGGTTCTTCCAGATTTTCTGCTGCAAATCGTTGGGCTCTTTTTCCTGCAGCTGCTGTAGCCTGGAAAGTTAGCGAAGAAGACTTTTTGAAAGACAACAAAACGGTATCAGATTTGAAGTTTAGATTAGGGTATGGAGTTACGGGTCAACAAAATATTAATCAGGGAGATTATCCATATATTCCTGTTTATCAAAATAATATTGTAGGTGCATATTATCCTCTAGGTGATAACAATGAGTATATAACTACTTATAGACCCAATGTTTATAACTCAATTCTTAAATGGGAACAAACCACAACTTATAATGGTGGGATAGACTTTGGATTATTGAATTCGCGTATTTCCGGTTCGTTGGATTATTATTACAGGGTAACAAATGACTTATTAAATAAAGTTGACCTCCCTGCCGGTTCAAACTTTAGTAATCAGGTTATCAGTAATATCGGTTCGCTGAATAATCAGGGGCTAGAGTTTTCAATCAGCGCAAAAGCCATTTCAACTAAAAATTTAACCTGGGAGATTGGTTATAATGTGACCTACAATAAAAATGAAATTACAAAATTAATTAGCGGTACTAAAGCCAATTATATAGTAGCTACGGGAGGTATTTCTTCAGGTACAGGCAATAATATTCAAGCTCATTCCGTAGGACAGGCTGCCAGTTCATTTTATGTTTATCAGCAGGTTTATGATAGTATAACGGGTAAGCCAATTGAAGGCTCATTTGTAAATAGATCGGTAGACTATGATAAGAATGCAGATGGTACATTTAAGCTCGATGCTAATGGTAATAAAATACCTTCTGCCAAACAAGTTATCAATGATGACGACCGTTATTTCAAACACAATCCGGCTGCAGATGTAACTATGGGATTGTCAAGTAAAATCATTTATAAGAACTTTGATTTAGGTTTTACTTTGCGTGCAAGTTTAGGCAATTACATGTATAATGATGTTGCAGCTCGTAGTGCATATATTGGTTCATCCGGTGTTTGGTCATCTTCGGGTTTCTTCTCAAACAAACCGAGCTCGGCATTGGAGACTAATTTCACTAAAAATGCAACTAACTATTATTTGTCGGACTATTTTGTTCAAAATGCATCATTTATTCGCTGTGATAATATAACCTTTGGTTACTCTTTTAAGAACCTGTTTAAAGCAATTTCAAGTGGTCGTGTTTATGCTACTGTACAAAATCCATTTGTTATTACTGGCTATAAAGGATTAGATCCTGAAGTATATGGTGGAATTGATAACAGTATTTACCCACGACCCATGATAACTATGGTTGGATTAAGCCTTAATTTCTAATTTTAAACCATTATAAAAAGAATCATTATGAAATATAGAAATATAAAATTGATTATCCCCATTCTGTCGTTTGTGTTTGCAATCAGCATGACGTCATGTGTGAACGATTTGAATGTTGAGCCTATTGATCCAAGTGTAATTCAAACTTTTGATCAGGACGGTGTATTTGCAAAGATCTATTCATCCTTAGCATTGACTGGTCAGGAAGGACCTTCCGGTAATGGGGATGTTGCTGGTATTGATGAAGGTACGTCAGCCTTTGTGAGATTAATCTGGAATTTGAATGAGTTAACTACTGATGAGGCCATGTGTTCATGGGGTGACCCTGGTATACCTGAATTGAACTTTAATAAATGGTCTTCATCACATGATCAGGTTAAAGGATTGTATGGCCGATTCTATTTTAATATCACTCTTTGCAATCAGTTTCTGCAACAAACTGCCAGTCTTACTGATGCAAAATCTGTCAGACAACGTGCCGAAACCCGTTTTATGCGTGCCTTAAATTACTATTACCTGTTGGATATGTTTGGTAGTGTTCCATTCACAGAAACAGTTTTACTCCAAGGCTATGCACCTCAAATTACACGTGCAAATTTGTATGCCTATGTAAATAAAGAATTAGCAGCTTGTGAGCCGGATATGTATGCTGCCGGAGTTGCTAAACCATATTATCGTGTAAATGTTGTTGCGAATTGGTTGTTACGTTCAAGGTTATTTTTAAATGCACAAGTATATACCGGTACTGCCAAATGGGATTCAGCCGCTATTTATGCAAAAAAAGTAATTGATCCAAGTTCGGGTTATACTTTATGTCCAGCTTTCAAACAATTATTTATGGCAGATAATGCCGGAGTAGTTGATGGATCTACGGTCAATTTGGCCCCCAATGAAATAATTTTCCCGATTGCTCAGGATGGAATAAAAACTACCTGCTGGGGTGGATCTTTATTCTTAATAGCATCAACGCATACAAATGGTATGGTAAGCTGGGGTTCAAATGCAGGATGGGGTGGTAACAGAGCCCGAGCCAGCCTGGTAAAGAAGTTTTTTCCTACTGGTTCAACCTTCTTCTCAGATGCATCAAACTTAACAACAGCAATATTGACTTCAATGAAAGATAACAGAGCCTTGTTTGATAAAAAATCAGTATGTACTGCGTTGAATATCGGACCTATGAATACTTTTAAAGAAGGATATCAGGTTATAAAATACAGTAATGTCAGGGCAGATGGGGCGGCCTCACATGATGTACAATATACCGATACTGATGTTCCATTTATGCGGGCAGCAGAAGCTTATATGAATTATGCCGAAGCTGTAACAAGAGGTGCAGCTGTAATTGGAGGATATACTGCTCAACAAGCTGTTAATGCATTGAGATCTCGTGCAGGTGCAGTATCATTAACCACTACTCCAACTTTACAAAATATCATCGATGAAAGAGCCCGAGAGTTTTTCTTTGAGGGATATCGTCGTGCTGATTTAATTCGCTTTAATCAATACGGGGGAACAAATACCTATAATTGGGACTGGAAAGGTGGAGTAGCACCTGCCGATGACGGAACACCGACAGTTACAAGCTTTAGTTCTGATTTGAATATCTTCCCGATACCTTCTACCGATATTAATGCTAATCCAAATCTGACTCAGAATCCGGGTTATTAATTAATAGTACGCAGTTTTAAAAAAAAGTTGGTCAGTTTGACCAACTTTTTTTTATAATGTTTTTCTAATTTAAACTACCTCGCAAACGTTTGCAATATAAATTACGTCAACAAATTGTATTTTATTGGACATGAACATAATAATACGCTATTTTTGCTAAACATTATACACAACGATTACAAACTTAAATCAACCCGATTGTATGAAAAAAATTATCTTTTCTGTTATAGTATTGTTCAGCTCATACCTGACTTGGGCACAAGTTAGCACCACACCCACCTTT
>JBAWXD010000194.1:0-7228 GCA_037144275.1 Paludibacter sp.
TTTCAGGCACTATTTTTAGTACTTCTTCGGCCACATCGGTTCCAATTGCGTAACGATATTCTGCATTATAACCCAATTGATTGATTAAATATACATATTTTCCCAAATCCTGTTTGATGTTTTCTGTAATTGTTTCCACAACGGCATCGTGATGAAAACTATCTGCATCTACAATTCCAACCTGAATAAAAACGAAGTTTTTGTAAACGTCTTTGAATTTGCTTAAAATTTTAAATAATGAATATAATCCGATACCTGTGTAACCATTTACCAGAATTACAGCCGTCATGTCGCTGAAATCAATTTCTGTGGTTTTGGTCTTACGTGACATGTTTTTATTTAGTTCAGCAATAGTTTCAGGCATTTTTGAATTCATAATTTTCTGAATCCGGCCAACTTCCATCCCGATTTTTTTATAGTGCCCTTTTATATATAGTGCTAGCCCGACCAAAGCTCCGGTAATGAGGATAGTAATCCAGCCACCTTCGTCAAATTTCATTACTATTACTGTAAACAAGATAAATGTAGTCAACAAAAACCCTGTTCCATTTATCAAGAGTTTACCTAACCAGGCTTTTTCTTCCTTTCGAACCTGAAACCAGTGTTTTACCATACCAAATTGAGATAATGAGAAGGTAATGAACACATTGATACTATAAAGAACCACCAGAAATGCAACCGATGCTTTCGACATCCAGATTACAAAATAGGCAGCAATACCCATAATTAGAATTCCGTTTTGCGAAACAAGGCGATCGCTTAACATGGAAAAGCTACGTGGTAACCACGAATCGTGTGCCATGTTTGACATTACACGCGGTCCATCAAGGAAACCGGTTTGAGCAGCCACAAACAGCAATGCAGCTTCCGAAATAAGTGTTACATAAAGAAAAGTTTGTCCGAAAACAGGATTCCAGTGTGCAATGGCCGAATTAATTAATACGGCATTCATTGTTTTTCCCGGTTGCAAATGAACACCAAAAAGGAAGTAAGAAATAATCAGACCAAGTACGGCAGCTGATAACGAAATGGCTAACAAACGCATGGTTTTAATAGCTGTCTTAACGCGTGGTTCACGAAGATTCGGAATTCCGTTACTCACTGCTTCAATACCTGTATAAGTCCCTGCACCCATACTGTAAGCTTTCATAATCAGAAATATTGTTCCGTAAATACCCAAACTCTTTACCGTTCCTGTCAATTCATGACCGGTTTGAGTAACTACCGAATGCATTTGCGAAGCATGAGTTGTAAATGCATAGGCAATCAGGAAAATGTGTGAAATCAAGAAAATTACAAAGATGGGAGTCAAAGCAGTTACCGACTCTTTTACTCCACGTAAGTTTAAAATAGTTAGAATTGCTAAAATTGATAATGCAAATGCTACTTTATAACTTTGATATTCAAGGGGCAGAAAACTGAAAATAGCATCGGCACCACTGGAAACAGAAATTGAAATCGTTAATATGTAGTCGATCAGCAATGCGCAACCCGAAATCATACCTACATTAGGCGAAATTAACCTGCTGGCAACCAGATAACCACCGCCACCGTGAGGAAATAATTTAATAATCTGGGAATAACTCGTGCTTATAATAAATATGGTCACCATAGTTATTAACCCTACTATAATCGACAGATTGACGTGAACACCCAGCGTTTTATAGATTTCTTCCGGACCATAACACGAGGATGAAAGCGCATCCGAACCAAGCCCTACCCACGCAAAAAACACAATCAGTGAAATGTGTCTGAAGGTCGAACTATCTTTCAAATCCAACGGATTTCCAATAACTGTCTTTTTTACCTTACCAATAACATTTGTCATAATCTTTTTCCTTAAAATTGAACATAAATACCACGCTGCAAAGTTCCGACATATTTTGTAAATCTGACATAAAGATGTTTTATAAATCTATAAAGATTTTATAAAGATTGAAGCTTAAATCCGCAAATTCAGATATAAAGCGTTTTTTTAGTACTTTTGTCTTTCTTTTTTTTAAACTGTTTTTTTGTGAATAATAAAGACCATAACCAACCGATTTATATTGATGAGTATGATTATCCGTTGCCGGATGAACGTATTGCTAAATATCCCTTGACTCAACGTGATACTTCAAAATTACTAATTTACAGGAATGGAGGTGTTTCTGAAAGTCAGTTCTCAAATATTGCAGAATTCTTACCTGAAAATGCCTTGTTGGTCTATAACAATACCCGTGTGATTCAGGCTCGTTTGGTTTTTTATAAAGATACCGGAGCCCGGATAGAAGTGTTTTGCCTGGAACCACTTATGCCAGTTGATTATGCACAGTCTCTCGGTTCAACTTCTGAATGTTTGTGGAAATGCATGGTTGGCAATCTGAAAAAGTGGAAAGGAGAAACACTTAGTAAAACCATCGAAATTGATGGAAAAACCTGCACTTTCAATGTCGAGTTGCTTAATTCAGAAGGAAATACACACACCGTTCGTTTTTTGTGGAATACTACCGAAATTCATTTTGCCGATATTCTGGAAAAAGCCGGTGAATTACCTATTCCACCTTACCTTCACCGAAAGACTGAAGAAAGCGATCTGACTACCTATCAAACCGTTTATTCCAAAATAAAAGGATCGGTGGCTGCACCTACTGCAGGATTGCATTTTACGCCCGAAGTTTTTAAAACACTGGAAAAGAAAAATATTGAGATTGAAGAACTTACGCTTCATGTGGGGGCAGGAACCTTTCAACCCGTGAAAACCCGTGATATTGCCGAACATCACATGCATACCGAAGTGATTTCGGTTCATCGCAGTAGCATTGAAAATATCCAACAAAATCTCGGGAATATTATTGCCGTTGGAACAACTTCGGTGCGGACGTTAGAGAGTTTGTATTACCTCTCCCCAGCCCTCTCCAAAGGAGAGGGAGAGAGCAATTCAAAAAACTTAAGTGCGAAATTTCATGTTTCACAGTGGAAACCTTATGAAAATAATGAAGAGATTTCGACTTACGATGCGTTGCAAAGTCTGTTAGATTATCTCGATGCCAATAAGCTTACTACACTTCATGCCGAAACGCAAATCATGATTAAGCCCGGATACAAATTTCGGATGGTAAATGGGATGATTACGAACTTCCATCAGCCCAAAAGTACCTTGTTATTATTGGTTTCTGCTTTTGTGGAAGGGAATTGGAAACAAATTTACGACTATGCACTCCAAAACGATTTCCGCTTTTTGAGCTACGGAGATAGTTCGTTGTTGCTCAGGTGATTTTGTTGATAGTTGACTTTTATTAGTCCTTAAATCTCCAACCAACTTTCAATTCAATATGCATTGACTGATAAGTTGAATTTATAAAATTAAGACCACTAATCTGAAGTGATGTTTGTAAACCGAATTTTGTTATGTAATTAACGCCTACAGGAAGTTCTAAAAAATCTTTACCATATTGTGAGCCGTATAGTAGACCAAAGTATGGTGCAAAAGCATTTGTTGAAAGAGTTTTATTGATATAAAATTTAGTACCCACTGAATAATAGCTGTAATATCCATCCGTTCCAAGGTTAATCTCGATATTGTTTTGTGGAGTAATAAAATAATCCAGACTTCCGGTAAACATTCCACCTTCAATTCCGGCTATATTATATACAACTCCTAAACTTAGACCTAAAGGATTTTTCTTACGAGGATTCTGATATCCCAACAAATCTATCATACCATTCCGATATTCAATTTGTTTAAAATTCAATATATTTGTAATAAAAACAGTTTGAATAGTATCATTTGAAAGTTTGTATTTGATAGTACGGTCGGTCTTTTCTAATATATTGACGTTTAATACTTTGTTTTCGAGTGTTGTTAACTTGTCCTGGGCAAATGAAATAAGTACATTTAAGCTTATTAGTAAAATGATAATTTTTTTCATGTGAAGTTTTATTAGTTGAGTATTAATAGTAAAGTTAATCATTGATTTAATGATACTGTAGATTATGCTAAATATTTTATTTTTTTTTATGAAATTCACCTATTAATCGTATAGATATAGCAATTAAAATATCTAAGTTTACTTGTATTAAGCTCCATTTTTTTGTACTTTTGTGCAACATTTCAAAGCAACTTAAAACCCACCAATGGAAAAAATTATCATCCTCGATTTCGGTTCACAAACCACTCAGTTAATAGGTCGCCGCTTGCGCGAACTTAACGAATACTGCGAAATTCTACCTTATAATAAGTTTCCTGAAAATACTGAGAAAATAAAAGGTGTTATTCTTTCGGGAAGCCCATTTTCGGTGTACGACCCTGCAGCATTTAAAACTGATTTAAGTCAGATTCGTGGAAAATTTCCGGTATTGGGTATTTGCTATGGTGCTCAGTTTATGGCGTATACTTCTGGTGGAAATGTAGAATCTGCCGGTTCGCGCGAATATGGTCGTGCTAATATGACTTATATCGATCAAAATGATTTATTATTAAAAGATATTCAATCCGGCTCGCAAATATGGATGTCACACGGTGACAGTATTACGAAAATTCCCGCGAGTTTCAAAAAAATTGCCAGCACCGACGATGTTGAATTGGCAGCATTTAAAGTGGAAGGTGAAAAAACATGGGGTGTTCAGTTTCATCCAGAAGTTTTCCACACGCTGGATGGTACTCAATTACTCGAAAACTTCCTCAATATCTGCGAATGTAAACGCGATTGGTCACCGGCTTCGTTTGTTGAATCTACTGTTGCAGAATTGAAGAAACAGCTGGGTCATGACAAAGTAGTTTTAGGACTTTCTGGAGGTGTTGATTCTTCGGTTGCAGCCGTTTTGCTTAACAAAGCCATTGGAAAAAACCTGACTTGCATCTTTGTGGATCATGGGTTGCTCCGCAAAAACGAATTTGAAAATGTAATGCGGGACTACGAACATTTAGGTTTAAATGTGATTGGTGTAAACGTAAAAGAACGTTTTTATAAAGCATTAGCCGGTGTTTCTGACCCCGAACAAAAACGTAAAATAATTGGTAGCGGCTTTATTGATGTATTCGACGAGGAAGCTCACAAAATAAAAGATGTAAAATGGTTGGCTCAGGGCACCATTTATCCCGATATAATTGAATCACTTTCTATTACCGGAACAGTGATAAAATCGCACCATAATGTGGGTGGACTTCCTGAAAAAATGCATCTAAAATTATGTGAGCCATTGCGGCTGCTATTCAAAGATGAAGTACGTCGGGTAGGAACTCAATTGGGTATGATGCATCACCTTATTAAACGTCAACCATTCCCGGGACCAGGACTGGCCGTGCGTATTCTGGGCGATATTACTCCTGAAAAAGTACGCATTTTGCAAGAAGCCGACGATATTTTTATCAACGGATTGCGCGAATGGAACTTGTACGACAAGGTTTGGCAAGCTGGTGTGATTCTTCTTCCTGTTCAATCGGTAGGAGTTATGGGTGACGAACGTACCTACGAAAATGCGGTTGCGTTGAGAGCAGTAACTTCCACCGATGCCATGACGGCTGACTGGGCACAACTACCTTATGATTTCTTGGCCAAAATGTCCAACGAAATTATCAATAAAGTAAAAGGCGTAAACCGCGTGGTGTACGACATCAGCTCAAAACCACCAGCAACTATTGAGTGGGAATAATTATAATGTGATAATTCATCAATATGCCAATATGATAATTAATACAAATTATGAATTGTGCATTATGAATTATGAATTAAATGATAGATACTCATTCCCATATTTACTCCGAAGATTTTGAGACTGACCGTTCCGAAAGCATTCAACGTGCCATAGAAGTAGGAGTGGAGCATATTATTCTTCCCAATTGCGACAGTGGCACTTTGCCTCAAATGCTGGCTTTAGAAGCTGAATATCCAGCTTACTGTCATGCTGCTATCGGACTTCACCCTACAAGTGTAAAAGAAAATTACAGTGAAGAACTAGTGTTGGTTAAGTCAGAGTTGGAACGGAGGAGTTGGATTGCTGTTGGAGAAATTGGGATTGACTTATATTGGGATAAAACTTTTTTGAAGGAACAAATATTTGCTTTTCAGCAGCAAATTGAATGGGCATTGGAGTATCATTTGCCTGTGATTATCCATGTTCGCGATTCATTTAGGGAAACTATGGAGGCTCTTGAACCATTCAAAAACAGAGGATTGAAAGGCGTTTTTCATAGTTTTACCGGTTCGTTGGAAGATGCAAGTGAAATAATTGAGTTTGGTGGATTTCTGTTGGGAATCAACGGAATTGTAACTTTTAAGAACTCTGGATTAGCTGAAGTTGTAAGGCAAATTGACTTAAAATGTATTCTACTCGAGACTGATTCGCCGTATCTTACACCTGTTCCACATCGTGGTAAACGCAATGAAAGTGCTTATACACTGCTTGTTTCCAACAAGCTGGCAGAAGTCTATAATTGCTCGCATCAGCAAATTGATGAGCAAACCACCCGTAATGCTAAATCACTCTTTGCAATCTGATTTCTCATTTTAATATCTCGGTTTATTTTTATACTTTTGTAATTCGAAAAAAGGAGAGATGCTCGAGTGGTTTAAGAGGCACGCTTGGAAAGCGTGTGTACTCCAAAAGGGTACCGGGGGTTCGAATCCCTTCCTCTCCGCCAGTAACATTTCAAAATGTAGTAAAAGCCCGCAAAATCAATGATTTACGGGCTTTTTGCTTTTTAAAAACAAGCAAAATATTCAATAAAAATCAATCTTTAGGTGTCCAATTCGGTTACCCAAAGAATTTAAAGCCTCGGGTACCCGAATTTGTTCGAAAAGCATTTATAATCAAGCAGTTCAATCTTTGAACATCTTGTAGGTAAATCAAAGAAAATGTAATTTTGAACACTTTTAAAGGTTACCACAATGAACACAAAACTTTCCATTCTCTTTTACGCAAAGAGAGCAAAAACAAACACCGATGGTTTAATTCCCATCTATCTACGAGTAACAGTCGAGGGAGAACGTATCGAGTTAAGTACAAAACGATTCACACATCCCGACAAATGGTCAATTGAAGGTAGTTGCATGAAAGGCACAAGTGCCGAATCAAAAGCTACCAATTCATACTTAGATGCGCTCAAAGCCAAGATTTATGATTATCAACAGCAACTTATTCGGAAAGATGAATTAGTCAATGCTGAAAATATGCGTAACAAGATTTTAGGCATCGAAAAACGGAGTCACATGCTCATTACCATTTTTCAAAACCATAATGATGAAGT
>JBAWXD010000195.1:0-7189 GCA_037144275.1 Paludibacter sp.
ATTATTGACGATGTTTATTTTAACTCAAGTAATGCTCAGGTACATACGTCAGTTAAACAAATCACCGAATCAAAATCAAAGCCAAACTACAAAAATGGCGCTAAGGAAATTGTTTACAAAGAGAAAAATGTAAAATTTCCGACAGTAATAAAGGATACCATTTATGTCGATGGACAATCACCTGATGGAAATGTTAATCATACTAATAACAGCTTTAGTATGAAGAATTATGATGGTCATACAAATCCGGTATTGATTCATGATACGATATACGTTAGCGGATTTGTAAATGAAGAAGACCAAAACAATGAAAATAATGGACATTATCTGAATGGCTTTAACGGCAATGAATCTGATAAGGAATATGCCGAAAGAATTCGTCGTTTTCATAATCCAAAATACAGCATTTTCATTGGAGATCCCCGATATAACGATATTTATTTCCTGAACAACAGCGATTGGAATGTATATGTTGATGATTCTTATGCGTATGTTACTCCAACCTGGACAAATCCTTACTGGTGGAATTATAATTTCAACTCATTCGGATATGGAGGAGGCTGGGGTGGCTGGAATTCACCTTATTATGGATTTGGAGGCATGTACAGCCCATGGGGCTATGATAGCTTTTACGGATACGGTGGTATGTATGGTTATGGAGGAATGTACGGATATGGTAATTACTGGGATCCCTACGGATATGGCGGTTACGGTGGATACTATGGAAATTACGGATATGGTAGCTATTTAGGTGGAATATCTTCCCGAAATAAAAATTATGATGAAAGTAACCGGCGTGCCACAACAAATTACAGCAACGGAGGAACTACCCGTTTAGGCGGATCAAGAACCGAAGCAGCAAGCAGCACCGTTAATTCAGGAGGATATAATACTTCACAACCCCGAAATCCTTACACTATTATTAGTGGTTCGACTTCAAATAATACTGCAAATACAAGACTATCAACAAATGCAACTTCCCGAACAGTTTCGAATCAGGCAAATGGAATAGGAATTGTCAGAAATACAACAAATCGTGGTATTAGTAGTTCGTCTGGAAGTAATTTAAATCTAAATTCACGTTCTTCAGGTTCAACTGTCAATACACAACCAAGAACTTATACAACCACTACTAATAGTGTTCCAACGGTTAATTATACAACACGTGACAATGGGTCTTCTGTTTCTACATTTAGAAGTTCAGGTTCTTCAATAACACATTCAAATCAAAGTTCAGGCAGTACTTCTGTAAGTCCGTCTCGTGGAAGTTATTCTTCAGGTAGTTCTTCCTCGGCTGTTTCAAGAAGTAGTAGCAATGCAACTTATAGTTCTCCTTCAAGTTCTTCAAACTCAACATACAGTAGTGGAAACTCTGGAAGTTCAAGTTCCGGTAGTAGCTCAAGCAGTGGTGGTAGTCGTTCATCGGGTAGTTCAGGTGGTAGTGGCAGAAGATAATTTTCTTTTTAAAAAGATTTAAGAATTTAACATTTAATTTTGAGAATATGAAAAAGACGATATTAGCACTAACAGCTTTGTTATTAGGGACATTCAGTATGGCTCAAACAGAATTTGATGCACAGAAATTAATTCAACCCGATATTATTGGTACAGCACGGTATATGGGAATGGCCGGAGCATTTGGTGCGTTAGGTGGCGATGCTTCTGCAATTAAAGATAATCCTGCCGGATTAGGCATTTACAGAAGTTCGGAAATTACAGGGACAATTAATTTACAATATCAAACCAGCAATTCTGACTGGAATGGAAATATTTCAAATGATAATTTATTAAATCTAGGATTCAATAATTTATCATACATATTGGCAAAACCGACTTACAGAAGCGAATCCGGAAATTCCGGATTATTGAACTCAAATTGGTCTTTTTCCTATAACAAAATTAAAAGTTTTGATCGTAATTCAGCCATTAGTACTAAAAACTCTACATCTTCAATTACTGATTATATGAGTTACTTTACAGGTAATATCCCTAGTGGAAATTTGGGCAGTTCAGGTAATTATGATCCTTACGGCAATGGAGATATCTCCTGGATTTCTGTTGTCGGTTATCAGGGCTGGCTTATGAATGAAACAGTAACAAAAAACGGATCGGACTCCACAAGTTCCTGGTCGTCACTTTTGTCAAAAAATGAAATGGTTTCTCCTACCTTTACCATACAGGAACGTGGTGCAATTGATGAATATTCGATTGGTTGGGCTGGAAATTTTAGCAATAATTTGTTTATTGGTTTGAATGCTAATCTCCAATCTGTTAACTACTCAATGAACAGTCAATATAAAGAATCGTTTGGAAATAATGATGGAATGACATTAAGTAATTCATTATCAACAACGGGTGTAGGAATTAACTTGAATTTAGGGATAATTTACCGACCTGTTGACCTGTTGAGATTAGGGTTTGCCGTTCATTCTCCGACAGTTTATGGCTTAACTGATAGTAATTCTGCTAATCTGGATTATTATATCAACTATTCAACCATAATCAGTGGTAACTTCGATACGCCAAGCTATTCAAAATCATATTTAATGGCAACTCCCTGGAAAGTAAATGCCAGCGGAGCATTTATTCTTGGTCAAAAAGGATTGATTAGTGCTGAATATGTAAGGGATTTTAGTACATCAAGCTATTTTATGGATGATAGTTATAGTATCCAAAATTATAAAGAAGAAAATAAAGGAATGAAAACTATGCTAAAAGATGTTCAAACCATAAAAGTTGGTCTGGAATATAAGTATACAACTAATTGGGCATTTAGACTTGGTTATGCTAATATGTCTTCGGGAACAAATCCGAATGCAGATTTGCTTTTACAACCCACTACTACCAGAACTGATGTTCAGTACTTTATAAACAACAATACTAACTTTTATACTGTAGGGATTGGATATCGGGAATCTAGCTGGTTCATGGATCTGGCATATGTAAATAAAAATGTAAACGAGACATTCTATGCTTATAATTCTTTTGCCAGTGATTTCCTGACAATAATGCAAAATCGCTTTCCAACTGAAACAGATACTTCAAAATTAATGGTTAAACCTGCAAATGTGAATACTATGACTAATAATTTAGTTTTCAGTATTGGATTCAAATTTTAATAATATAAATATCTGTTGTTATTATTTCGAATAAAAAGGTCGGTTGCTAACTGGCCTTTTTGTTTAAAAATCAATTGATTAAACTATTGTTGTTTTTTGTGCTAAAAACTGTACCTTTGCACCCGCAAAAAACAACGAAACAAATAAGCAAATTACCAAGCATACAATGAGTTTAGAATCCGAAATACAACGCCGACGCACTTTTGCTATTATCAGCCACCCTGATGCAGGTAAAACCACTCTGACTGAGAAACTGTTACTTTTTGGAGGAGCTATTCATGTGGCAGGTGCTGTAAAATCAAACAAAATCAAGAAAACAGCCACGTCAGACTGGATGGAAATTGAGAAACAACGTGGTATTTCGGTGGCTACTTCGGTTATGGGTTTTGAATACCGTGATTATAAAATTAATATACTCGATACACCAGGTCATCAAGACTTTGCTGAAGATACTTACCGCACCCTTACTGCTGTTGACAGCGTAATTATTGTGGTGGATACCGCTAAAGGTGTAGAAGCTCAAACGCGGAAATTGATGGAAGTTTGCCGAATGCGCAACACGCCCGTTATGATTTTTGTCAATAAAATGGA
Source organism: Paludibacter sp. (assembly GCA_037144275.1). Taxonomy (GTDB): domain Bacteria; phylum Bacteroidota; class Bacteroidia; order Bacteroidales; family Paludibacteraceae; genus Paludibacter. The sequence goes on from JBAWXD010000195.1 coordinate 3,711, forward strand.
CAGAGAAGGGAAAGATGCCTTCGATTTACTGGATGAACTGGAGAATGAACTCGGAATTGATGTTCAACCGCTTAGTTGGCCTATCAATCAGGGATTTTCATTCAAAGGCGTTTATAATATTTACAAAGAAAACCTCCAACTTTTCACACCAAATAAACAGTCAATCAGCGAATCTATTGAATTATCAGACATTGATAGCTCTGAATTGGACAAACTGGTTGGTGAGTCTGACGCTAATGAACTGCGTGAAGATATGGAATTGATTAAGGGCGTTTATTCTGAATTTGACAACGAAAAATATCTTGCTGGTCAATTAGCCCCTGTGTTCTTTGGTAGTGCGTTGAATAATTTCGGGGTAAAGGAATTATTGGACTGTTTCGTTGAAATAGCTCCTTCTCCCCGACCAATTCACTCGCTTGAACGGGAAGTAAATCCTTATGAAGAAGCATTTTCAGGCTTTATTTTTAAAATCCATGCCAACATGGACCCGAATCACCGAAGTTGTATTGCTTTCGTGAAAATTTGTTCCGGAAAATTCGAACGTAATGTAAACTACAAGCACATTCGCCACGGAAAAATGATGCGCTTCTCATCACCTACTGCTTTTATGGCACAAAAAAAGGAAACGGTAGACGAAGCCTATGCAGGCGATATTGTCGGTTTACCTGATACCGGAAACTTTAAAATAGGTGATACACTAACCAGTGGTGAAAACCTTCATTTTAAAGGGATTCCAAGCTTTTCACCCGAAATGTTCAAATATATTGAAAATGCTGATCCAATGAAAACCAAACAGTTGGACAAAGGGATTAATCAATTGATGGACGAAGGTGTGGCACAATTATTTATCAATCAATACAACGGTCGCAAAATTATTGGTACAGTTGGGCAGCTTCAGTTTGAAGTTATACAATACCGCTTGTTGCACGAATACGGAGCTCAAGGCCGCTGGGAACCAATTTCGCTATATAAAGCATGTTGGATCGAAAGTGATGATGCTATCGAACTCGATAATTTCAAGAAACGTAAAGCTCAATATATGGCTAAAGATAAGGAAGGTCGTGATGTATTTTTGGCCGATTCAGGTTATATGCTTCAAATGGCTCAGAACGATTTCAAGAATATCAGATTCCATTTTAGTTCAGAGTTTTAGTAACCGAATTTCGGCGAATTTGTTCGAATAATGTTTGTCGGATTAGTTGAATTTTAATCGAATTCAGTTTACAAGCTTTTCGAATCATCTCTTATAGATTGTAATCCCCTTCTCAGCCAACTCAACCACTCGTTTAAATAGTAACTTTGAATCCGCTCGGAAGAAATTACTGCCCCGGACAGAGAATTGAGTAAAAGTGGCTTTATTCAAATATTTTCTAACAAATGTGGGTAAATCACGATTCGTAATGTTAGAATGTGCCGCTAAAGTGTCGACAGTAATTACGCTATCATCCCAGAGTTTCACTTTGCCTGCGAAAACCTCATCAGTTCTGGTTTTAAGAGGAAATTTATCTTTTAAAACATCTTCCGGACAGTGGATAAATGACAGAAAATGGCATGTTACCCCCAGACCGACTATACTAGCATCGTATTTCATCATTTTATAATACGGACTCATTTCAGCACAGGGATAAATTGATTTCTGGTGATCCTGAATCAATTCTTCAGCGTGTTTTCCGATAGCCAGAATGGAAGTTGTGGGGTGAATACTTCTGAATGCTTTTGGATGATGACGGGCTATTTCGGGCAAAACTCCCATCACTGTTCGGGAATTCTTTATGTCAAAGACTTTATCCTTCTGAAGATAAATTTCGGCACGGTAATTAAAATGCCAGCAGGGAAAAACCAATGTACCTTCCGGACCTACTGTCTCGAGCAAAATATCTAATATTCGCTCAGCCGGCACTTCGGTGTTCAGAAAATCCATTGAGCAATGAATAAATACCACCGACCCGTTTTTAATTCCAAGTTTATGTATGAGTATTTTTCTTAATTTCTCTTCAGTAATTGGTTTATAGAGATTCTGTCTGTAAGTATAAAACTTAAAGCGTATTTTAGAAAATGTTTTACGTGGAAGAATTTTATAAAGTAACTTGTTTATTATCATAAAGTTGAATTATAGGAGTTTACCAAAACCAGCAAATGTAAGAAACTCCACATCCGGATATTTTTTTTTAATTTCGGTTATAAAGCCTTTCATTAATTCGAACGAATAATCGCCCATACTTTTAGGATGTGAAATGATACTCAACATAAGTGTATCAGCTGTTTTGTGTTTCTTTACATTATAATCGATAATTCGCAATAAGTATTTGAGCGAGAGTGTATAATTATCAAAGGTCAGCATTCTCCACGAAAATAACATCTTCAATTTAGCTTTTCTGTCGTTACTAGGATCAGAATGTATCATAGAACCATGAGTAATGGGTGCTCTGTATGCATACTTTTTCAATTTAAAACGTGTTGGCAACTCAAAAGGCGTTTTGGGAATAGTAGCAATAGGTATTTCCATTATTCCGTTTTCGTTCGACGAATTATGATAATTATCAGGATTCAGAATCCAATTAGGTTTTGAAGGAAGATTTCTGAAATCAACTTCCGAAATGGTTGATTTAAAATAATATCCCGGAGCTATTGAACTGTCGAAAAGAATGCCCTGAGAATGCAATTTTCTCAATATTTCAGAAGTAGATGGCCAAATATTGTAACCACCGGCTCGGTATGCCACACATTTATAGTCGGGAGTTGCTTCTATACAAATCTGGTTTAACTCGTCAATACTTTGTTTTATAATCCCTCCAATACCATTAAATTGAAGCTTTTCCGTGAAATCCGATAAGCCAAAATCGAGTGATGGGATAATCGTCGAATTCTCGTATTTAGTTGTAAGCCAGTGTGGATGTATGTGCAACTGCACATCATGACCTCTTTTTAAGGCATCCTGCAATTGTTGAGTGTAAGGCGAATAAAAATTGTTATAATCCCAGTCTTTAAATCGTTCAGCACAAAGAATATCAGTAAACAATGTCACTTTAACTCCTAATTCATCCGCCAAATCCAATACAGCTCGGGTAGGTTCGAAAAGAGAAGCATCAAATGATGTTTTCAACTCTCCTAAAGGCAACTCGTGATCAAATGTAAGGAAAAGTTTTAGTTTCATTCAGCTCTGTATATAATACGTTGAAGTGTCTTCAATGCGTACAAATTGTTGCAATACTTTGTGCAAAAATACAAATAAAATAATCGACTGCAGAAATCTGACCATAAAATGATAATTTATTTTTGCATAAAACTTTTAAGATTCTTTACATATTTAACATTATGTTATCATTATTTCGAATAATATTGCATTACTTTTGTGTTTTATACCATTAAAGTCGGGCATGAAGATCATACATCTACGAAACAAAGCAATTGATTATAATCGTTGGGATAAATGCATCGGGCAATCTCAAAACCAACTGACATACGCTTTTAGCTGGTTT